>NZ_QULA01000079.1:2061-2520 GCF_003481595.1 Blautia sp. OM07-19 | reverse complement strand
CGGATATAATACGAAAGGCTGGAGCGTTACAACTCCTGAAGACCCGGACGCTACACCAACACCGCAGCCAACCAAAAAGCCGCAGCCGACAGAAGCACCAAAGCCGTCTCCAAAACCAACATCAACCCCGAAGCCAACACCAACCGCTACTCCTACCCCTTCACCGGAAGAGATTGCAGCCAACGCTGAGAAGATGGCCAAGGAAGTCATCAGACTGACGAACATTGAGAGGAGAAAATACGGACTTACTGAACTGAAATATCACGCAAAACTTCAGCAGGCAGCAATGACCAGGGCAAAGGAACTGGAAATCAAATTTGCTCACGAAAGACCTGATGGAAGTGACATCGGAACCGCAGCATTTGAAGCAGGTGTAGGAAATCCTGGTGGTGAAAACATCGGAGCGGGATTTACAAAACCGGAGGCGGTTGTTAAAGCGTGGATGGATAGCGATGGACA
>NZ_QULA01000079.1:0-2051 GCF_003481595.1 Blautia sp. OM07-19 | reverse complement strand
ATCAGACTGACGAACATTGAGAGGAGAAAATACGGACTTACTGAACTGAAATATCACGCAAAACTTCAGCAGGCAGCAATGACCAGGGCAAAGGAACTGGAAATCAAATTTGCTCACGAAAGACCTGATGGAAGTGACATCGGAACCGCAGCATTTGAAGCAGGTGTAGGAAATCCTGGTGGTGAAAACATCGGAGCGGGATTTACAAAACCGGAGGCGGTTGTTAAAGCGTGGATGGATAGCGATGGACATAGAACTACTATGCTGCAGTCCCACTACACCCACATCGGCGTAGGCTACTACAAAGGCAAGAACGGCACCGGATACTGGGTGCAGGAGTTTTCCAGCGGACCGGACGAAAAGTGCACGTTAACTGTTGACGCAAACGGCGGCACCTTCCCGAGCAAGGGCGGGGTGGAGAAGTTTGAGATGGCTGTGCCGAAGGGGATGACGCTGTATGCAGATGATTTCGAAAAACCAGTTAAGGTTGGATGCGTATTTGAGAAATGGACAAGTCTTTATCCAGATGGCTATGAAAATAACAAAACAACGAAAATTCACATGAATGAAAGCAAAACCTTAAAGGCAAACTGGAAAGACGCTACATCATCTTCAAAGGTATCATCTATAAATGAGGACATCTTTTCAGACGGAGTAAGCAATGACAGTAATACTGAAAACACAGACACCGACAGTTCTTTTGAAGCAATAGAGTCTGTTGACGATATGGATTCCAAAGAATTGGACATTTCTGAAGACACAAAAGACACAGATGAAAGTGATGTTGAATTTGTAGAAGACAATTTACAATAAAGCAATATAAAAATCAGCGTTCTCGCAAGAGAACGCTGATTTTTATATATCCCCCTCCTCTTCCATCATATTTTTTTTATTTTTTAGCTCCCCTCCTGACTGAGCCCGTCAGCGCCGGTGGTGAGCCTAACAATCTCTTCCTCCTCGTTCTTCGCATCCTGCTCATTCGCATAAATACCAAACAC
This sequence comes from Blautia sp. OM07-19, assembly GCF_003481595.1. Classification (NCBI taxonomy): domain Bacteria; kingdom Bacillati; phylum Bacillota; class Clostridia; order Lachnospirales; family Lachnospiraceae; genus Blautia; species Blautia sp. OM07-19. Next base: position 1,053 of record NZ_QULA01000079.1, on the reverse strand, counting down.
AGCATTTTTAAACGGGGAGCCGTTTCCGTCTACTTTTCTAACGTTCGCGCGTACGAGTTCGTACAAGGATTCCACAAGCTGACACAGGGGATGGCGTGGAGGGGGGGAAGGTTGAGGGGGTGGTGATGCAGGAAATTGTTGGTACATGCTACCGATTCCCTTTGCATTCCATCCCACGATATAGTAAAATCGAACCAGACCTATATGTACTAGAACAAAGGAAGGAGAACCTATATGAAGAAAACGCTTGACAAACAACAATTTTTTCAATTCTACAAACTTGAATTTGACTTGCCTATTTTCTTAAAATTTCATGTGGAGCTTCTATTTCATTTGCCAAGGTATGCTCTGTTAATTCTGACATCAATTTCAATTTTTTATTAATCAATGGTCGCATACAATTAGGAACATGTTCCTGATGCGCTCTGTGGATTGCTACACATTCCTTACAGTTTCCGTGATAACGACAGGCTTTCAGGCAAGGACAGTGATCTTTGTCTTTATACTCCTTACGAAATTCCGCTGCAAATTCTTCTTGCAGTCTCAGCCCCTCGACACGGTTTCCCTTATGAAATTCTACCATTGCATCCAGTTCTTTCTGGTTCCCTTCAATCTTCATGTTATTATAGCGCCTCCATTTCAACTATTCCTCATTTTCTGATAAATTCCTGTTATACAAACTGGAATTTCTATTTGTGTTGCCATGTCATTACATAATCTTTTTCTCCGGTAGCCTCATCTAAGCCACTATGCTGAATCTCAAATCCTTCTCTCTTATAAAAAGATATTGCCCGTGCGTTCTTTTGGTATACGTTCAAGTACAACTTATTCCTTTTATCCTTTGCATAATTCAGCAGAATTTTACCTATACCCTGCGATTGCATTTCACCAGAAACAAAAATGCCCTCAACATATTCATCATTTAACCCTAGGGTTAAACTTAACTACTATTTTTTCTTTGCGATATAAAATACATAACTGTAATAATCTACTAGATCGAGTAGGAGACGGCTTTTGCCGCCGACCTCTCACACCACCGGACATGCGGTTCCG
>NZ_QULA01000078.1:0-2620 GCF_003481595.1 Blautia sp. OM07-19 | reverse complement strand
GGATTCTTTGCGCATTTACAGGTTTTCATATAATTTATTTGAAGTAGCACAATAGGTTATCATTAGTTTTAAAGTTCTTTTTGATCAGCTTTACAAAGCCGATCTTTGCAGCGAATTCTTTTATCAAAAGGAGTCCTGCATCGGAGGATAGATCATCTCCGTCAAAATTTATTTTAATTTGCCTATTGCTTTGAAGTGAAAAGCAATAGGCAATTAAAATACAGCAACTATGCGGCTTTTAGCCATGTTCACGGCGTTGCAGTGAATAATTCAGGATTAAAATAGATTGTTTACTTGACGCTGTTTAGGACATTAATTATACTTAAGTGTAATATCAAAAACAGGGAGGAAAACGAATATGAAGAAAAAGAATATGTTAATGTGTTTTTTAATTCTGGTTTGTACATTGTTTTTAGCATTACCGGTACAGGCAAGAACAACAGAGGTTTCCAGGGTAATGAACAGAAAGATGTCTTCGGCGGCATATGAGTTGGGAATGCGCCATGTTCCCAGTATGAACAGACGCTCATCGGTAAATTTCTATAACCGTACAGTAAGAAGCACGAGAGTAACATACGCAGCCAAGGGAAAATATTCTTCCAACTGTTCTTATCTTCAGGGCGAAACGTATTACAAGAATAAGGCTGGCAGATGGAACGTGTGTATCAGAGACAGAAGCCTTTCTTTATATGGAGTAAAAGTTGGGATGACTCCGGCGAATGCATATCAGCGATTTACAAGATATAAATGGCGGAGGGTATGGCAGGGAAGAACCGGAAGCATGTATATAAAAGGAGCAAAAGTAATTTCTATAAGTATTCGTAATGGAAAAATTACAAATATGTCATATCAGTGGCAGATGGAGTCAGAATATTAAATAAAGGGGGAACCGCTAATGAAAAAGAAGAAAAATTTTATTGTACTTATTGCTATTGCATTATTGTTTATATTGGCAGTACCGGTGTCTGCTGCGAGCGGAACAATGAAACTGAACAGGACACAGGTTTCCATGTATGTTACAGAAAGTACTACAATCAGAGCACTTGACAGCAGAGGAAAAACAAAGTCAGCATCATGGAGATCCAGCAATACACGGATCGCAACGGTTAAGAACGGAGTGATAACTGCGAAGAAAGCAGGCACGGTGACGATCACAGCGACCAGTAATGGCGTAAAGAGAAGCTGCAAGGTAACGGTAAGAAGCGACTGGTATCAGAAAGTGCTGAGATCCTATGGGGCTTCCTACAGGGTGAGAAATAACTGGGATGGAAAACTTACCACAGTGTATCGGAGAAATTTCAGCAGATACCGTCTGATTGATATAAACAACGATGGAATAAAAGAACTCATGCTGCATAATTATCCATGGGCTGTATTCTTTACATATTATAAAGGCAAGGTTACACCTCTGATTTATGGATCTACGAGAGGTGCTTATCTGAAAGGACAGTATCTTACAATAAAAACAGGAACATCGTCAGAGAATATATGCCGCACATATATTTTACAGAATGGAAAGGTGAAACAGATTATAAACTATTTCCATACCACAAGCAGTGCATATCCGGTTCCGATCTATGAGGTAAATGGAAAAAGATATTCAAAAACAGCATTTTTCAAAGTCTATAATAAATACATGAACAATGCTAAATTGTTATTCTAAAGTAATTCCCGTGGCGAAAGCTGCGGGAATTTGTCGTATAGAGCAGGTTCCTTTATTGTGAAATTTCTTGTTATTCCTCAGCTGAAACTTTATAATAAAAGTAGTTGCAGTCATTTTTCAACAGCTACAGGAAAGGATTTTGGCACATGGGTAATTATCTTAATCCAGGCAGTACGATGTTTTGGGGAGTTTGCGGTCGCAGATTTATATTGACAAAAGTGGTCTTATCAGGCAAATGAATACGTTACTGTATACAGAACAGAGATATGTCTGTGTCAGCAGACCGAGAAGATTTGGCAAGTCCATGGCCGCTAATATGCTTGCGGCGTATTATGATAAAGAGAATGATACAAAAGAACTTTTTGCGGGATTGAAAATCAGTAAAGATACGTCTTTTGATGAAAATATAAATAAATACGATGTAATAAAAATCAACATGCAGGAATTTCTGAGTGCAACGCAGAGTATGGATGATATGCTTAAGTTACTGCAGAAAAGAATTCTTGCAGATCTCAGAAATAAATATCCAGAATTTGTAACAGAGGAAAATCTTGTTTTTGTCATGCAGGATGTTTTTGCAAAGACAAATTCACCTTTCATAATTTTGATCGATGAGTGGGACTGTCTGTTTCGTGAATATGAACAGGACAGAGACGCACAGAAAAAATATTTGGATTTTTTGCGTTTCTGGCTAAAAGACAAGGAATATATTGCACTGGCATATATGACAGGAATCTTGCCGATCAAGAAATACGGTTCGCATTCTGCACTGAATATGTTCATGGAATATTCCATGACAGATCCAGGAAATCTTGCAGAGTTTTTTGGTTTTACAGAAGAGGAAGTAAGAGGACTTTGTGATGAATATAATATGAGTTTTGAATAACTGCGCGCCGCGTTCTCGTTACTTCTAGTGATGAGTTAGGCGCGCAAATTTTTTACAAAAAATATAAAAGA
>NZ_QULA01000077.1:0-2703 GCF_003481595.1 Blautia sp. OM07-19 | reverse complement strand
GATAAAAATGCTGATCAGGATACTCATAAGATGATTTATGACCCGGTTCGAATAGAATTTGCATAAATTTAATTTCTTAAACTGGTTGTATATGAATGACGAATGATGTATAGTATTTGCGAGAGGCACCTTCTTTCTTGTGAATGTTGCAAATGTTTGTTTCGTCACTTTCATTATACAACACATGGAATCTAGGTGTCTTTCTTTTATGCAAAATCACGAACTTGCTCATTTATAGTTTTAGCATTTACTTCTACAAAAAAATCTCTGCCAGGCTGTCATACCCGTCAGAGATTTTTTGTTACGCTGATTTTTGTTCCTTACGATTCAGATAAATAAAGAATCCTACATTCAAAATGATTCCTGTTACTGTTGCGACCGGTGCAGCCAGTCCGATCTTTGTCAGGCTTGCATTTGGCTGGATACTCATAAAATATGCCAGCGGCAGACGCACCAGAAGTGTCTGAATCAGACCCTGGGCCATAACCCAGACTGTTTTGTTGTTTCCATTGAAATAACCGACCATACTGAACATGATCGCTGTCACGATCGTTTCCGGTGCAAATCCTTTCAGATAATCATATCCATTCCGGATAACAGCTGCATCGATTGAGAAAAATCCTGCCAGCATATCTCCCTTAAACATAACAAGAAGGAACACCAGGCAGCCGACAGCCAGTCCTACGCCGATTCCTGTAAACATGGACTGTTTTGCACGTTTTGTCTTGCCCGCCCCTACATTCTGGGAAACGAAAGACGCCATGGACTGCATCAGCGCACTTGGTACCAGCATCGCAAAGTTTACGATCTTGCAGGCAACGCCGTAACCGGAAGAAGCCTCCAGTCCGAGTCGATTGACAAACGCACAGAGTGCCAGAAAAGAAACCTGGGTCAGAAATTCCTGAAGCGCCAATGGAAGACCGATCTTGAGGAATTTTTTGCACTGTGGATTCAGGCGGAAATCTTTCTTTGTGATCTTAAATGGAAGATCTTTTTTTATCAGAAGGATGACCGCAAACACAACGCTGAGTGCCTGTGCAGTCACCGTTGCAATTGCCGCACCTGCTGCATCCATGTGAAGTCCTGCGACCAATACCAGGTCACCGATCACGTTAACGATACATGCTACCAGAACAAACAGAAGTGGTGAATTACTGTCTCCCAGTCCACGGAAGATTGCGGACAAAAGGTTATAAGCTACAATAAAAAAGATACCACTTCCACAGATCCGTACATAACTGGATGTCAGGTCAACGGCTTCCACTGGTGCCTGCATCAGCACGGAAATCGGACGTGCAAAACATACCATTACAACAAAAAGTCCAATGGAGATCATGGTAAACACAATTGCAGCTCCACCAATGACTGCACCGATTCGTTCTGGTCTCTTTTCGCCTAAGTACCGGGCGATCAGAACTGTAATACCCATTGCAAACTGGATTACTACGAAAGTAACCAGATTGAGCACCTGGCTTCCTGTTGAAACTGCAGAAAGTCCGGATGTTGAACCAAATCTTCCTACTACCAGAAGGTCAACAGCACCATACGCCGCCTGCAGGATCAATGCGCCAAGAACGGGCATCATAAAGGCGACCAGTTTTTTCAAAATACTTCCCTGCGTAAAATCTGCTTTATCATTTGTCATAATGAGTCCTCCTCTCGCACATGATCTGGTAAAATTTCTCGATGGTACGGATCATACAGTCTGCATCTTCTTCTGAAATATCGCTCAGATCCGCAGACAGCTCGCCGAAGTAATGTTCATCATACTTATGAAAAAGCTTCCATCCTTCTTCTGTGACGGATATGTAAGTGACACGTCCATCATCCGGGGATGCGATCTTGCTGAGATAGCCTTTTTTCTCCATCTCCTTAACCGTTCTGGTCACTCCCGGGCGCGGAATGTTCAGCTCATCACTGATATCAGATACTTTTACATGAACATCCCGTTTCTCCAGCGACTGGATCACATCCAGATACTGAATATAAGACGGCATCACACCCTGAGGCAGCGGCGGTAGCATCTCCCTGATCCGCTTCGCCTGATAACATGCATCAAGCATCTCCTTGATCTTCTTATTGGTCATGTTGCATTCTCCCTATATAGTTATCTTTGTTAATTACCTTTGATAATTATATAGGGATTTGAGGATTTGTCAAGAACTATTGGGCAAAAATTTTTCAGAACTATAGCAAAAAAATATCGCTTTACCATCACTTCTGTCCCTGAATTTCTAACAGCTTCCTGAGACGCTTAACTTCCTCTTCGAGTGCATCTGCGCGCTTTTTTTCTCTTGCAGTATTTCTTCTTTCAGCCTGTATGTCCATTTCATCCATATTCTCAAACAGATATCCCATACCACGACCTCCAATCTCGCCTATGATATTACTGGTTTCCTCGTTTGGTACCTTTAATTTCATTAGTAATGACCACAATATTTTCTTGTATATCTCTTTTATTTCATCTGGTGCATTTCCGTAAATGGATTCCACCATTTCTTCAGAAACCTTTCTGAATTCTGAAAGGTCTTCCGCAGACTGTATCTTGTTAATCTTGTTCTGAGTCGCTTTATACTCCTGCCAGATCACACACATATAGCGAAATTTGTGTAATTTCTCAGGAACTGACTCGTCAGCCTGTTGTTCGGTCGAGTAGATACATCCGTTACCGAATGTATCCCTCACAGAATTCCGGACGTGCGG
>NZ_QULA01000076.1:0-3138 GCF_003481595.1 Blautia sp. OM07-19 | reverse complement strand
AAACGTCTTATTTCTCAGCATTCTTTAAAATGATTAACATTTTGGAATGCTGAGTATAAAGCCTCAAATGTTAATGTTTCCATTTCAAGCGGAAAGTGTTGCCTATGTGGTATGTAACCATTTCGGACTGGACACATCGGAGTATTCTTTTTCCTATATTGCAAGCTGGTCTTCCGGTAAAAATATGAAAGAGCTTCGTGCTTCTATGGACACCATCCGTAAGACTTCTGCTGATATGATCGGACAGATTGAGGAAAAACTCAAAGAACTTCAGATAGAAAGAGCAGAGCAGGAAGCAGATGTTGTGGAGCAGACAGAAGAAATGAGTGCCATGCAGTATGCAGAACAGACTATTAATCGTCTGGAGCAGGAACGGACGATTTTCAGCAATGACCAGAGAAATCTTATCGTGAATTTTGCTTATAAACTGGATGATAGGGAAGCAATGGAAAAACTGGCAGAGAATCTTGCAGAATCTATTCTGGATGGAAACAGAGAAGCGGTACAAAAATTGATTGGAGAAGCGGAGGAACAGATTGAAAGTCTGCCGGATTCGATGATTGGTTTATCAGAATTGCATGAAGTCGGATTTTATTCAGAAAGTATGCTTCCGCTTACCAGGGAACGGGCAGTGGAATTGCACCATGAGGGAGTAACGGTTTATGGACTGACCGGAGCAGTTGGTGGTCAGGAACAGTCGCAAAGAATTATGAATCTGGAATTGGATATTTTACAGCATGACGGGTTATTCGGAGTGACGAAATTTGAATGGGAAAATTACCGGAGAAGTCAGGAAACGATTATGACACCGGAAGAAAAAGCAAAGATCAAAGAAACGCTTCTTCTGGAAAGTGATGGAAAACGTTATGGTATTTATCAGATTAACAGTGGACAGGAAGAAAGAGGGTATCAGTTTTTAAGTCTGGAAACGGCAAAAGAAATGGGATTTACCGTAGATGGCAAAGACTATCAGATGGTTTACAGTGAAAGACTGAGAGATGCTACGACACTGGACAATCTCTTTGAGCGATTTAATATAGAGCGTCCAAACGATTTTACCGGACATTCCATGTCAGTCAGTGACGTGATCATTATGAACCGGGGTGGAAGATTAGCCGCATACTATGTAGATTCCTTTGGATTTACAGAATTGCCGGACTTTGTGGCACAGAGAGTTGAAATGTTAAATGATAATCCGGTAAAAGCATATCCAGAAGTTTATATGGGAACTTTGGAAAAAGCTATGCAGGAGAGAAATGTAGATGCTTATCTGGATTCCAGAAAACTGAACATTGATTGTAAAAATGCTATCGAACAGGCAATCGCAGAGGGATTCAACGGTATGCGTTTAAATCCAGATGTTGCAGTAGGTGTGATTGAAAAATACGGGGAAGAACGGGTTGCATTTGTTCTGGCAAATACATTGAAACAGCTTTCTTATGATGGTAGATTTTCTGATGGCAATAAACGGTGGGCAGATGGCATTGATATTCCGGAAAATATCAGCCGGGGAATGGATCTGAACAGGGACTATATTGTGGGCAGCCATCCTGCAGTCCTGAATGGATTTATTGATATGGCAAGAAAAGAAATCCGTACCCGGAAACTGGAAGAGGTGCTTGGTGTGAAAAATCAGCATATCACTGAAACTACAAGAGGGTATGAAGCAGAAGGACATACAGGCACCTGGTATGCGATGGATATGAAAACATATCATGGGGAACGATTCTTCCAGATGCGAAATGAGGAATACGGTCAGGATGTGGCAGATATTATCGTATCGGAAAATGGGACACTGGTGGCAGAGGACATCTGGCATGGATTTGATGAAGGAGCCAGGGAAGCTATTTCAGAATATCTGGAAGAAAATGGTGCAACGGTGTATGACCTGATAGATCTTCCAGACCAGGCAACAGTCATCTTAGCAGACGGAACAGTTATGAAAATCATGGAACAGCAGCCAATCAGTACAGATACATGGGAGCCGACACTGACCGGACAGAATCTGCGGGGTGAAGAACAGAAATTCAGCTTTTTCGAGATACATAAAGTCAGAGAAAATAATGGCATTGACCTGAAAATGCCAGAAAATCATTATATTGACCAATATTATGTGATCGAAGATCTGGCAGCAAAAGGTGGGATGAAGATCGAGAGATATAAGGATTTGGGAGCTGCCCTTGGAGCATATTACTCTCTGCCTAATCATAAAATGAAAGCTCTTGGAATTGAAAATACAGCACCGTTGCGAGGTAGTCTTGATTTTATTCAGTGTAAGAATGGAATAGATACATTGATTTATGATTGCCAGGAAGTGGAAGGATGGCTGAATCCGCAGATATACAATACTTTTAAAGAGATAGGAAACAGTCTGGCAGTGCATGATACAGAGATAGCATACCAGATTGGAGATCAGTATTTTACAATTCAGACGGTAGAAGATGGTTATGATTATACATTCTATGATAAAGATTATCTGGAACTGGATGGCGGCGTTTATGATGATCCGACTATTTCTATTACTGAAGCAATGGAGAATATTTTGGAAGATGAAGGACTTTCGATAGAAGATGCAAGCGTGATGGATTATGAAGAAATGTATGCAGAAATTGAATATGCAGAAGAAGAGAGACTGGAGAAGATACAATTTGAACGTACTTGCCCAAAGGCTTTTTTTGATGGTTATGACAGGGAAGCGGCATTAAAAAGTTATGAGGGAATAACCGTACAATTTAAAATGTCTGGTATGTATTTAACAGTGCAACCGACTGAGGAAGGCTATAAATATCTGGTTTATGATCAGGAACTTCATGAAATTTCAGGAGATGCCTGTGGAAATCCAGAAGATTCTATTCAGAAAGCAATGTATGCCAGTCTAAAAAATGAAGGATTGGAAGATGTTGAATGTGTAAAAGTTGATGACAGGGAGTTTCGGGATAAGGTAATCAGTCATTCTAAAGAAGTGCTGGCCAGTGGAGATGTTCGATTCACTTCGGAACTTGGCAGATGTGAAACAGCATTGAATGGGATGGACAGGGCAGAAATTGAATATGAAGTTTTATTTCATGCAAGAGCTGTTCTGGAAGAAATGGGACTGGAAAATGAAGTTACATTGATTGGGGCGAGAGTACATGGTTC
>NZ_QULA01000075.1:0-3461 GCF_003481595.1 Blautia sp. OM07-19 | reverse complement strand
TGCGCGCCTAACTCATCACTGGAAGTAACGAGAATGCGGCGCGCAGTTATTCAATTCAAAAAATATGTTTGATGCACGGCACGGAAGTCAACTATTACAAAAAATGTTCCAGACAGTGGAAAATATCATTCACCTGATTGATAAAGATGATATGTCCAAATACCTTCTATTTTTAGAGGATGTCTTCCCATATATGGAGAAATACCACTACCAGAAAGGTATGAAAGAAATTATCCGGGAATTGAAACAACTTTTGAAAGGAAATAATCATGGCACCTCTTCTGACCGTGCACTGTTGCTGGATTACCAGGCAACAATGGAAACAAAACCAGAAAAAGCCATCAAGCTGGAAAAAGAAGCACTTGCGTAAATCAAAGAAACCACAGACGGTAATGCCCACCTTGTTTCCAACCTTCATGCCAATCTTGGAGGTCTTTATCGCATAAACGGTCAGACAGAATTTGCAAAAGGACACATGGAAAAGGGTATCTTGCTACTGGAACAGTATAAGCTGCTTTACACCAATGACAGTATCCCGCAGATCAACAATTACGCCGCCTGATTACAGCAAATATCTCACAGGCTAAAACCCATTTCAAAAAGGCTATAAAAATCTATGAGGATGTCTGGGCAGATGAGCCGGAATTGATCGAAGAAAAATATCAGGAAATTCAGGAATTGTACCCACAGATTAGTATCGCACTGGCCAAAGGTATCTTGGCTTCAATAAATAAACAGGAATAAATTTACGGCGGACATCATTATCCGCCGTTGACTATTCTCAGCCTTTTTCCCACTTTTTGGAAAAAGATTTCATTTATGATCCTTTTGCCTTGCAAAAATAAAAAGCATGATTAATAAAGTAACCGGGAACAAAAGTCCAACCCCCATACCCGCACGAATATTGTCTCCAGCACTTTGTGTAACACGTCCAACAATCCCCGGACCTATGCTTCCACCCAGATCCCCCGCCATAGCAAGCAAAGCAAACATAGCCGTTCCACCTGCCGGAAATCTTTCTGATGAAATACTGATTGTGCCGGGCCACATAATCCCAACAGAAAAGCCACAGATAATACATCCAATCAAACCTGTTATCGGATTCGATGAAACAGAAGCCAGCAGGTAGCATATCACACATAAAATTCCGGATCCGGTCATAAATTTCATCAGGTCCATTTTCGCACCATATTTTCCGAAAATCACACGACTGATTCCCATTGTAACAGCAAACATGCAGGGACCGGCCAGATCGCCAATTGTCTTTGACAGCCCCAGGGCAGCCTCTGCATAAGCAGATGCCCATTGTGCCATAGCCAGTTCTGATGCACCGGAGCAGATCATTAAGCATATAGAAAGCCAGAAAAAAGATTTGCGAAACAGTTCCTTTATTCCCATCCCCTGCCCCTCATCTACAAAATGCTCAATCGGGCAGGTTGCAAAATTATAGATATTTATGGCCGGAACAAGTGCCCATAAGACAGCCAGCCATTTCCAGTTGTCCATGCCAAACACTGCAAAAAACAGTGTGGAGATCACAATCGTACCCACTGCTCCCCAACAATAAAAAGAGTGAAGCAGACTCATCGTTGCCTCTTTGTTATCAAATGGACACGCCTCCACGATCGGGCTGCAAAGCACTTCAATCAGACCACTTCCGACTGCATATACAATCACACTCAGGATAATTCCGACAAACGGTTCCGGCAAAAGATCCGGCATAAAAGCCAGACCCACCAATCCTGCTGCGGAACATACCTCAGAAGCAACAATACAGATACGATACCCTATTTTGTCCACAAACTTTGCACAAAACAGGTCTACCAACAACTGTGTAAGGAAAAAGCAGGTAGAAATCAATGCGATTTTTCCAAGTGTAATCTGATAATCATGATGAAATTTTAAAAATAACAATGGTGCAAAATTAGCTGCAATTGCCTGTGTAATAAATCCCATATAACAGGCTCTTTTTGTTTTCTGATAATTTGGCATAGTCATCACTCCTTTTGTTTTCTACAACATATTTTAATCACATTTCCATCCTCACACAGAAAGCATCCTTCATAATTTCCCGATATATAACGAGGCTCATAGTTAACGGTAAATCCTGCCTCTATCAGATCGAGCATTAATTCATTTACTTTATTCGTACTGTCTACATATATAGAAAGACTCTTTCCGGATACAGAATTCTCTATCTTCACCATTGTTTTCATAAAATATCAGGAATCACCATCCTTATTTTACTTTTATGTAACCATTTGAACATCATGCCCTTTCACCTCATTTCTTATTGAATTATATATTATAATTCTATTGTTTTCATTGAATTATTTCTGATATTTATTGTATAATATCGTAAAGTATGTTTCAAAGAAGGAAGTTTCTATGAATATAAATACAACCTATACGAAAATCATTACAGATGAAGATCTGATGGAGGCAGTTTTGCACGGAAGCAATAGCTATCCTTTCCAGTTTTATTATGAAGATCTGTCAGTTTTTGATTTCAACTGTATCGAATGGCACTGGCATACAGAATTGGAATTTATTTTTATTGAATCCGGAACCGTTACTTTATGGATTGGAGAAGACCGATTTAATTTAACCGAAGGAAATGGGATCTTCATTAATACAAAGGTACTCCATCGCCTTTATTCTCCATCAAAAGCCATCATTCCCAATTTCGTATTTATGCCTTCTTTTATTGCCCCTCGCGACAGCCTGATTTATCAGAAATATATTCTTCCGATTATTTCTTCCCCACTGCCATTTCTCATATTTCATAAAGAAATATGCTGGCAGGCAAAGGTTTTATCTGTCATGCGGCAAATTATTTCTGCACAGGATTCCGTTTCAACCAAAGAACTCCTTACCAGTTCTCTCCTTCAGAATCTCTGGCTGGAGATATCTGAAAATACCGACATTTCATACCCGAAAGAACACCAGGAGTATTCCACTGCTTCTCAAGCCCGTTTACAGCTCATGATGCAATTTATCCACCTGAATTACTCACGGAGTATCTCATTGGATGACATTGCAAAACAGGCAATGGTCAGTAAGAGTACCGCTTTGAATCTGTTTCGGAAATATTTACATATAACGCCGGTTAACTATCTCATTAATTACCGTTTAAAACAGGCCGGTCAGTTACTTTCAAAAACCGAGAAAAAAGTCAGTCTCATTTCTTCTGAGACAGGATTTCATAACGTTGACTATTTCTGCAGATTATTCAAAAAACGCTACAAGTTAACCCCAACAGAATACCGGAAACAGAAACACTTTCTGTAAACCCGTTTGCCATATTTCCCGAAAGAAAAGGCACCTCCACGGTTTTATGGAGACGCCTTTTTGATATGATTCATCTTCCTCATAATATTATTACAAATCAAATTCATACATAGTGAACTACTCGGCAACAAGTTACCAGAGCATCTGAAATCTGGCGGGATACCGCCTTT
>NZ_QULA01000074.1:0-3856 GCF_003481595.1 Blautia sp. OM07-19 | reverse complement strand
GAAAAGCGGTTCCAACAATAGCAAAACCCTGCAAAAGCAGGGCTTTGTCTACAGTCTGAAGCCAGAAAATCCTTTACTGATTTCCTGGCTTCTGCTTTACCTTATTCCATATCTTTTTGTAATCCGTTCATCCAACAATATCTATCTGGCACGCTTTCATGGCCTTCAGTGCAGTCTCATGACTTTCTGGAGTCACTCCTGCACAACATGCAGCATCTACTTTGATTGGGACTTCTGGAAGTTTCTTTCCCTCCTGCGTATCTCGTGTAAAAAAAACTGTTCCTTTGAAATTTCTGATTTTCTCTTCTACTTTAGGAACAATTGCGACGGCTTCTTTCGTTCCAAGAGCTCCATCAATAAAATCATTCTGCATATATCTTGATTATTAAATACGAGCTACACCGGTTCTCTTTGCTGCCTCAGCAACCGCTTTGGCTACCGCTGGTCCTACTCGCTTATCGAATGCCTTCGGAATGATATATTCCGGAGAAAGTTCCTCATCTGTGATCAGATTTGCAAGTGCTTCAGACGCTGCCAACTTCATTTCGTCATTGATTTCTTTTGCTCTCACATCAAATGCACCACGGAAGATTCCCGGGAAAGCAAGTACGTTGTTGATCTGGTTCGGGAAATCACTTCTTCCTGTGGAAACAACTTTTGCTCCGCCTGCCTTTGCGTCATCCGGGAAGATCTCCGGAGTCGGGTTCGCACATGCAAAAACAACTGCATCTTTGTTCATGGTCTTAACCATCTCTGTTGTAACAGCACCCGGTGCAGAAACACCGATAAATACATCTGCGCCAACCAACATATCTGCAAGAGAACCGGATTTTTTAGCCAGGTTAGTAACTTTAGCCATTTCATCTTTGACCGGATTCATGCCTTCCGGGCGTCCCTCGTAGATTGCACCCTTTCTGTCGCAGAGAGTGATATCTTTGAATCCTGCTGTCAGAAGGAGACGTGCAATAGAGATTGCAGCAGCTCCTGCTCCATTCATAATGATACGAACATCTTCTTTTTTCTTTCCTACAACCTTCAGTGCATTGGTCAGACCAGCAAGAGTGATGATAGCTGTACCGTGTTGGTCATCATGGAAGATCGGAATATCACATTTTTCTTTCAGTTTTTTCTCAATCTCAAAGCATCTCGGAGCAGAAATATCTTCCAGATTTACTCCGCCAAAAGAACCGGAGATCAGATAAATTGTATTAACGATTTCATCCACATCATTGCTCTTGATACAAAGAGGGAATGCATCTACATCGCCAAACGCCTTGAAAAGTACACATTTTCCTTCCATTACCGGCATTCCGGCTTCCGGTCCGATGTTTCCAAGTCCAAGAACAGCAGAACCGTCGGTAACTACCAGACACATGTTCCATCTTCTTGTGAGTTCGTAGGATTTGTTTACATCCTTCTGGATTTCCAGACAAGGCTGTGCAACTCCAGGTGTATAAGCAAGTGACAAATCATCCTTATTTTCTACAGGTACTCTTGTTACAACTTCAATCTTACCTTTCCATTCTCCATGCAGTCTTAAAGATTCTTTTGCATAATCCATTTCTGTTGTCCTCCCTGGTATCTTAAATTTTGTGAAGCCGTATGATTCCGGCCGCCTTCTGTTGTTACTGTTCACTCCGTTCACAGCAACCATCTATTCTAATCTATTAATAATTTCCTGTAAAGAATTTACTGTCTTTTGGAAGCTCATATCCTTCAAAATATTTACCAAAGTCAAGTTTGAGATATCCACACAGATTTGCAAGTTCGACCATCGTATTGTCGTTTACCGGAATTCCATGTTCTCTTCTTTCTTTTTCTGCAAAGACTTCTTTTTCACCATGTGTATAAATACGGTCTTTGCCTTCTGCCTTCGGGCTTTCTCTCAGAGCTTCCAGATATTCTGAAAAATGTCTGCGGATTGCCTGAGGATCACCAAATGCAGCCGGATCGATTGCCATAAATCCATGACAGATTCCTGTTTTATCCGGGAATGTACAGCAGTGATCTGAAGTAACACCCATGGAAAGAATGGAACTGAACAGTTCACACAGCATACCATATCCATATCCCTTGTGACTTCCTGTAACTTCTTCATTTCCACCGAGAGGCATGATTCCGCCGCCCTTCTTTGCAACAATATTGGCAAGGACATCCGGTGCGTCTGTACTTGCATGTCCATCCTTGTCCAGTGCCCATCCATCAGGAAGTGGTTTCTCCATCTTGTTGTACATTTCGAGCTTTCCTCTTGTAACTACTGTGGTAGAGCAGTCAAAGAAAAACGGATACGGGTCTGCCGGCATAGCTACTGCGATCGGGTTTGATCCAAGCATGGCTTTTTTGCCAAACGTAGGAACCATAATAGCCTCTGAATTGGTGCAGGCCATTCCCAGAAGTCCCTCATCGCACGCCATCTTTGCATAATATCCGGCGATACCGAAATGATTGGACTCACGGACAGTTACAATTCCAACTCCGGTTTTTTTGGCTTTTTCGATGGCTTTTTTCATTGCATAAACAGAAATAAGCTGTCCCATTCCATTATGGCCGTCAATCACTGCAGATATCGGTGTTTCAAATACAACTTCAGGCTTTGCCTGCGGATGAATCGTTCCCTTTTCGATTCCCTTATGATAACGCACCATTCTCTGCATACCATGACTTTCTATCCCATAAAGGTCAGCAGTAAGAAGCACATCCTTGATCTGATTGCTTTCTTCCTCTGTAAAACCAAACGCCTTGAATACGTCTCCGCAAAAATGATTCAGTGTCTCATATGACCATTTCACATATCCCATTGTTTCGTCCCTCTTTCCGGTAGTGCCGATTTTATTTATTGGCATTACCAATTTGTATTTTAATTATACCACTGGTATTACCAAAATACAATAGAGGTCATATCAATTTATTCTGTAAAAATGCCCAAAATTTCTCGGGATTTTTTTTGCATTTCTTCCATATAACGTTCAATCGTATCCATATGTTCGGACATACAGCGTTCCGCCTGCTCTACATCTCCGTTGATGATCGCTTCAACAAGCCGATGATGCTGATCATCAATCTCTCTGGCAGAATTATTCTTTTTCATAATGTAGTCTCTCGTCCCGGAAACAATACTCTCAGTAAGCTGATCCGCTGCCGCAAGGACACTGTAAACCATCGGGTTATCTGCGATCTTTGCAATCTTCTTATGAAGTTCGCGATCCAATTCACCCCGTATCTTTTCATCTTCTGCGGCGTCCAGCCGTGCAAGAATCACCCATAATTCTGCTGCATCCAGCGGTGTGCACTTTCGCGCCGCAAGAATTGCCGCTTCTCTCTCCAGTGCCGCACGGAACTGCTGATTCTGGCGCAGATATCCATTATGCCACTTACGACATAATAAGTCACATATTGTATTACCCATAGCACACTTCATTTCGTTTTATAAAATTTGCAAACATATTCAATTCTATAATTATTATGTCTTTTACAGAATAATCTGGATCCATTGCCTTTCTTCTGGTTTACCCAAAACAAAGCTCCTTTATATGTAATAATATAGTCTTTATTCCAGAAGAAAACCTATCAAATATTTACTTTTATGAATATGGTTTCCTCCTAAAAGTTGACATCAACTTTTATCAAAAATTTTCCCATTTTCGCATCAGAGCCACCTAAAAACGCATTATAAAACACTCTTTTAAAAACTTTTATTTTACAAAGTATCAACTATTATCCGAAAAGGGCAACTTTTTCCCTGGAAAAACAATTCTGTTTCCCTAGAGGCGTGCAACTTTTACTCTCTTAAAAGTTGATGTGGTCGAGTAGATACATCCGTTACCGAATGTATCCCTCACAGAATTCCGGACGTGCG
>NZ_QULA01000073.1:0-4020 GCF_003481595.1 Blautia sp. OM07-19 | reverse complement strand
TAGTCTGACGCCTAAAGCGTCCGGAAGCACGCGACTTCAGTCGTGTGAGGATAGAGTTGCTGATTCACAGTGTGGCTTTCTGCTGTATTTCCACCGGAGAATTCCATTTTCCGAAAGAACGTGCGGCACAGATTGCAGTACATACGGTGCGTGAGTTTTTGCAGCAGGAAACCAACGTAAAGAAAGTAATCTTCAATGTCTTCAAAGACCTTGACCGTGAGATTTACGAACATGCACTGGCAGAAAAATGAGTATTTTGGAATCTGACAGATTCTGGTAAAACATCGTAATCATCTACTTCCAGGAATCCAGAACAGCCCTCGCTTTCTGGATTTCTTTTGTGTCTGTGCGAAGGATTTCATACTCGGAAAATCCGGGCATTCCCATATTTACATGTGGATTACGGTACTTCATCTGACTTGGCAGAACTTTCTTTCCGGACATATGAAACGCAGTTAGACCGGAGCGTTCCAGCATGTAAGAAAGATTCTGAGAATTTATTCCTGCACCTGCCATGATATCAACATTTCCGGCATTTTGTTTCAGACGATTCAGAGTCTGAATACCATCAGGAGCAGAGGCGACTCCGCCGGAAGTAAGAATAGAAACAATGCCAAGTTTTCGGGCAGTTTCCAGTGCTTCATCCAGATCACGACACATATCAAAAGCACGATGTAGATTATATGGAGTACCTTTTCCTGCATCCATAATTCGATTTAATACCTCTGTATCAAGTTGTCCATCTGCGGTCAGGCATCCGATCACCAGAGCATCAGCACCGGCTTTGGAAAAAGCTTCCGCTTGTCGTGTCAGAATCTCAATCTCCTCTTCACTGTACAGAAAATCTCCGAATCGCGGACGGAGAAGCACATGGATCGGGATATTGATCTTTTCGCGTATTCTTTCGTATAAAGCAAGCGAGGGCGTGGTCCCGCCCACGATCAGGTCACCGCATAATTCAATGCGGTCAGCACCGCCAAGTTCTGCATTTACAGCGGATTCCACAGAGTCAACACAAACTTCCAGGATCATTTGAAGCCTCCTTTGTATGAGTGAATTTGTGAATAGCGTTTTAGGATATATTATAGATTATATCAACTGTAAAAGAATGCCGCAACTCAGTATTTACTTAACCTTGAGGACATGACAGTGCTATGCTATACTGAGTTTATTGAAATTATTAATGGGGTTTTTATTAAAAAAGAGGAGATTTTTTACAATGAGAGAAGTAAAAGCAGTTAAGATCAATGCAGCAGATTTTGCTCCATACGGAACATTCTGCAATATGACAGAACCGGAGGGATATCCATTATCAGGCGAGATCCATAAGTTTTATCCGGACCGTATTTCCGGAACCTGTGTAGGCAGTATCGCGTTTTCTCCGATTGCAGTCCGCAAGGATGACAGGATTATCAAAATGGCAGAATATCACACAACCACGTGGGAAGGAATCGTAGCATTGGATGATGACATGATCATTCATGTAGCACCGGCATCTGGCGGTACACCAGTCCCGGAACTTGCCAAGGCATTCATCGTACCAAAGGGATGCATGGTCAAGATCAACGCAGCGATCTGGCACCTCTGTCCGCTTCCGTTGAATAATGATGAACTTCATGCAATGATCATTCTTCCGGAATGCACCTATGCAAACGATTGTACCGTCGTTGATTTCGAAGAAAAAGACTGGTTCAAGATTACTGTATAAACACAAACATACATACAAAAAACTCCTCCAGGCAGGTACTTTTTCTAAAAAAAGTAACCAGCCCGGGGGAACTTTTTTCGTGAAAATATAGCAATAAATTAGAAGATGAGATCAGCAAATCCGGTAGATACCAGGAACAGAACCAGCATAACAACCGGTACAACATAACGGATCATAAAGCGATAAAGACCGGCACGTTTGAAGTGTTCTCCGTTTCGTTCCACCTCTCCTACGATCCAGTCCGGACCGATCACCCATCCGATCAGAATACTGGTCAGAAGTGAGATAAAAGGCATCAGGAAACTGTTGCTGATGTAGTCCATAACATCAAGAAGCTGTCCGACAGAACCGTTTGGAAGTTTCAGTTCGAAGTACAGTTTGTTGTATCCAAGACAGATCAGAACAGCCGTGATCAGGGAGTAAATACCGACAGCACCGCACATTTTTTTGCGCGGTTTGTGGTAAAGTTCCATGCAGTTTGCGACCAGAGTTTCCATGACAGAAACGCAGGAAGTCAGCGCAGCAAAACCCATCATCAGGAAAAATGCAATTGCTACCGGACGGCTAAAGATGCCCATGGCGTCGAATACTTTTGGCAGTGAGATAAAGATAAGGCTTGGTCCGGAAGCCATACCGTCTGTGCCAAGAAATACAAATACAGCCGGGATGATCATCATTCCTGCAAGAAAAGCAACACCAGTGTCAAAAATCTCAATCTGGTTTGTTGCCTTGTTCAGATTGACTTCATTTTTGACATAAGATCCGTAAGTGATCATGATCCCCATGGAAACACTTAAGGAAAAGAAAAGCTGGCTCATCGCATCCAGAAGGATTTCCAGGAAACGTTTTACAGTCAGTCCACTGAAATCAGGTTTTACATAAAAAGCAAGTCCCTGCAGTCCCGTGCGGACAGTTCCATCTGCATCGGTATGTGTCAGTGTCAGTGAAAAGATTGCAATGATCAGGATCAAAAGGATCAGCCCAGGCATGATGATCTTGGAAAATTGTTCAATTCCTTTTTCTACACCTCGGAAAACAATCCATGCAGTCAGTGCGAGAAAGACCAGCATAAATACGATCGGTGCAATGTCAGATGTGATAAATGATGTAAAATATCCATCCGCAGCGGCATCCGTTCCGTCAGAGATAATATAGGTAACAAAATATTTTGTGATCCATCCGCCGATGACAGAGTAATAGGTCATGATCAGTGTCGGCACAAGAAATGTCAGCTTACCAAGAAATTTCCATTTCGGATTGAGAGCTTCGAAGGCTCGGAGTGCATTTTTCTTTGTTTTTCGTCCGATCGCCACATCTGTTGTCAGCAGTACGAACCCAAAAGTCAGTACCAGAACAAGGTAGACCAGCAGAAATAATCCGCCGCCGTCCTTGGCACAGAGATATGGAAATCTCCAGATGTTTCCCACACCAACGGCACTTCCGGCAGCCGCCAGAACGAAGCCGATCGATCCGGAAAAACTACTTCCTTTTTCTTTCATTTTCGATTTTCCCCTCTACATAAAGTTTAATTAAGGGCCAGACAGATTCTGACCCAGTGGTTCTATTTTAACGCCAATATTTATGTATGTAAATAGTAGAAGTAGAGAGTTTTTTATATAAAACGCTGGCAATCGTGGTCTCGCCGGCAACACTCTGCATGACGATGACTTTCATCCCGACTTTGCAGGCGGCACCGAAGAGATAACCGGAGCTGCTGGTGATGTCAAGTTCTTCTCCTTTTCGCGCGCCGGTGAGCATTTTTACACGCACTTTCTGCTCACCGACACGAGTTCCATTAGAATCAAGATTATCCTGAAGGATTTCTGTAACTTCTGCTTTTTCAAATGTCTGACCTGTCCGGACGACCAGTTCTGTTTTTTCTGTCTGATTGAGTTTAAAGACAAAAATGACGAACACACAGACAAGTAAAATATAGATAAGATATCGGACTACTTTTTTACTCATTATCAGTTCCAAAATGTACAACAGGAGTGGCATCGCTGTCACCTTTTTCGCTGTACCATGCGAAGTTGAGCTGTGTATCATCAGCACCAGGGGTAAGGGAAACTTTTGTAAAATCAGCGGCTGTATCTGCCCAGTTTGCATCCCAGTCAGACCATCCGGAATCTGCACCGGTAACGCTGCTGTCTGTGTAATGTTCAGTGGAAGCGTAAACGGAAGGACATACAGTTGTGATAGAGCAGAGAGCTAAAAAGCCGACGATCAATTTTCTTCTCATAATAATTTAAACTCCTTTAGGACAATAAGCGGGAATCCTCGGCAATTCAATTACCGAGATGAAAGCGTAGGAT
>NZ_QULA01000072.1:0-4127 GCF_003481595.1 Blautia sp. OM07-19 | reverse complement strand
GAAGCATTATACCCATGTTTTTATAATGTTGATCTTTTAAATTATTTTCCATAAATCCTCACTTTCTTGTAAAAAAGATGAGCATTATCAGATACGCTATTATCAGGTTTTCCCCTCGAATGGGAAACCGGAAAGGAGCGCATTTGATATGCAAATAAACTATTTAGATGCTATTTCATCAGTTCTCAATATGATGAAACAGCCAGACAGTGCATGTAAAAATATAGACATGCACAGAACCTGTTATGCTACACTCTTCAAGTACCTGATGGATAAGGGCATTCCTTTTTCAATGGATGCCGCACTGGATTGGCTTGAGATTAAAAAACGGGAAATTTCCTATGAGACGTGTTCTCAATATAGAAATGCCCTGTTCCGCCTCGAGCATTACCTGCTCTTTGGAGATATCAAAAGTTCTTTCTGCCGCTCAGAAGACAGTTTTTTCTGCCGGAGCGGAATATCGGAATCCTTTTTTCGCCTGACATATGAGCTGGAAGAATACTATGCGACCACACAGAATCCCTGCTATTACCATACGTATTCTGTTGCCATCAAGGAGTTCTTCAGGCTTGCTACTTCCCTGGGAGTTACAGAGCCGGAAGCAATAACCATAGATACTCTTATCGAATACTGGAATACTTACTGCAAATCCTGTAAATCTCTTGCCAGACGTCAGAACGCCGTATGTGCCATGACAGCACTTATGAAATATCTTCACCGCAGAGGTGATGTGCCAGAGTGTTACCAGCGGGTTCTTTTTGGTGAGAACGTTGAAATACTGCTTGAGATGAGACTTTCTAAAACAGGTACCGCATTTCATCCGAGTATACCTCTCGCTCTTAAAGCTGATGAATATCTTGACGCTTTGGACGATTGGAAATACATGAAATCATCAAAAGCTGTTTATCGCAATGATTTCACATGGTATTTCATGTTCCTGGAACTTAACCATCTGGAACACTCGGCAGAAACTGTGACATCATGGATAGGTATACTCCCGGATTGCCCGAATCAGATCAAAGCCAGCAGTTCCGGATCAGCTCATCGTTCACACACTATCAGAATGTTTGAAAAGTATCTCCAGGGCATAATGGAATCCAATATAATCGCTGAGCCGATGCGTGCATCTGATCATCTTCCATCATGGAGCAAAAGCATCCTTGATGGTTTCATAGAAAGCCGCAGGCGGGATGGAATGACCGATAAGACACTTACCATGTGCAGGGCAGCCGGATGCAGTTTCTTCAAATATCTTGAAGATAATGGAATAGATAATCCAGTCTCCATAACACCCGATGTGGTTAAAGCATTTCATAACCATGATGTCCACTCGACCCCGGAAAGTAAAAATGCATATGGAACCAAGCTTCGTCAGCTTCTACGGTACATGGCTGACCAGGATCTGATTTCACCAACACTTGCTTTTGCAGTATCTGCAAGCTGTGCGCCTCATCGCAGCATAGTTGATGTTCTGAGCGATGCTATAGTCGAGAAAATATATGAATATCGTGAGAGAGCTTCTACTCCCATGGAGCTCAGGGACACAGCCATGGTCATGCTTGGACTTCGAATGGGTATCAGGGGAGCAGACATCCTAAAGCTTCAGGTAAATGATTTTGACTGGAAAAACAAAACTGTTTCCTTCATTCAGCAGAAAACAAGCAAAGCAATAACGCTTCCAGTCCCAACGGATGTAGGTAATTCAGTATATAAATACATCATGAATGGACGTCCGGAATCAGCTGTCACAGGCAACGGTTATATATTTATCCGCCATCAGGCACCATATATTCCGCTTAAAGTTACAACGGCGTGCCGTGGAGCTTTAAAAAGAATACTTGCTGAATATGGATTTGAATTATCTGCTGGTCAGGGCTTTCATATGACACGAAAAACATTTGCCACAAGAATGCTTCGGGCAGACAACAAACTTGATGATATTTCCAATGCTCTCGGACATGCACGTCAGGAAACAGCAGAGGTATATCTTGAACGTGACGAAGATAAAATGAGGCTCTGCCCTCTGGAATTTGGAGGTGTTTTATCATGACATACATTTTTGAGAGCGGTCTGGCACATCATATCGAAGGACTTATACAGCAAAAACGAGCTGATGGATATGCCTATAATTCCGAAGAAAAGCTATTAAAACGCTTTGATACCTTTTGCGTACAGAATTATCCGGAACTGACAACAGTCACCTATGAAATGGCAGCCAAATGGTCAGAAGCCAGACCGGGCGAAGGAGAAGCCTATCATAATCGCTGTATGTCGATGGTGAAGGTGCTGAGTGAATATATCCTTTCCCTTGGTCAGGAAGCATATATTCCTAATTTTTTCTGCAAGGCTTACCGTCCTGTTCTTTACATTCCATCAAAAGAGGAAGTTAAGGAACTGCTGCAGAAAATGGATATCCGCACGTCTCATAATTCAGAGCAATTTAGACTCGATAGAGAGTGCAAGATTCTTTTTCTCCTATATTTTTGCTGCGGTCTGCGTCTGTCAGAAGGGCGATTGCTAAAATGGGAGCACATAGACCTGGATAAAGGAATCCTTACTGTCCTTGGCTCAAAGGGTAACAAGGACCGCCTTGTATATCTTCCGCAGGATAGCCTTCCGGTACTTAAAAACTATAAAGAACGTCAGGAAATGCTTTTCCCCGGAATTGACTGGGCTTTTCCGGGAAAAGATCCACATAAGCCTGTTTCGTGCTCTGGAGTAGAATCAAGTTTTAACCGCCATTGGGCCATGCTTCCGGTTGCCAAGACAGTTGATAAACATCCGACACCCCACTGTTTACGCCATGCTTTTGTAGTGGAGAGATTTAATGAGTGGATGCATCAGGGAATTGATACAAACACTATGCTCCCATATTTAAGCAGATACCTTGGACACAAAAGTCCTGACGAAACGTATTATTACTATCATCTTGCAGAAAAGGCATTTGATACTATCCGAGAGAAAGATTCAGTGTCTGGAAAGGTCATTCCGGAGGTGCTTCCCTATGAAGAATAAATCAGCAAAGATATCGACTGACCAGCTGTTCTTTTCTCACACATGGAACTTTCTAAATGTTTATTTGGTAAAGCAGGTCGGACGCAGTCAGGCTACAGCAGAATCCTACAGAGATTCCCTTACAATATTTAAAAACTACCTTGTAGGTGAATTAGGTAAATCCATAAGCACCTTTCAGTTTTCTGATTGTACCAAAGAATGTATTTATAATTTCAGAGAATATCTGCTTGCAAATGGCAGCCAGCCATCAACTGTAAATGTAAGAGTTGCGGCTATCCGTGCCTATCTGAACTATGCCTCGGATATGGACATATCAGTCCAGTCAGTTGCCCTGGCGATCAGTCAGATCTCACCATGCAAAACCATTAAAAAGGAAAAACCTATTCTGTCCGATGATGCACTTGCTGCAATACTGTCTGCACCGCTGAATACGAAATTCGGTGTACGAGACCGTGCTATTTTGATTCTTCTCTACGATACAGCTGTAAGAGTCAGTGAGCTGCTTAACATCCGCTTATGTGATATCACGGCAGAAACAAAATATCCAAATATTTTCATAACCGGCAAAGGTAATAAAGAAAGAACCATACAATTAACAGCTAAAGCAGTCGAACACCTTAGGGAATATATACGTGTATATCACAGTAATTCTTCCAAAGAAGCATACTTATTTTCCACAACAATAAAAGGTGTAACAGACAGGATGTCCGTTGGAAATGTCCAGCGGATTATAAAAAAATATGCAGCTCTGGTCAGTGAAAAAGGGATTAGTCTTCCAGATTCGGTTCACTGTCACATGTTCCGCCGAACCAGAGCCACAAATCTTTATCAGGATGGAATCGCTATTGAGCTTGTTTCTACAGTGTTAGGACATGCCAGAACTGATACAACCAAAAGCTACTATGCAAAGCCATCTGTTGAACAGCTTAGAGACGCAATGGAATCTGTTCCAACACCTGTATCTGATGAAGCACCAATGTGGGAGGGCAACGAAGATGAAATGGCAAGACTTTGTGGATTGCGCTAACGAATAATGCTCATCTTTTAGTAGAAAAACGTCTTATTTCTCAGCATTCTTTAAAATGATTAACATTTTGGAATGCTGAGTATAA
>NZ_QULA01000071.1:0-4416 GCF_003481595.1 Blautia sp. OM07-19 | reverse complement strand
CTAAAGCGTCCGGAAGCACGCGACTTCAGTCGTGTGAGGATAGAGTTGTTGATTCACTGTGCGCATAATGAAATCTCAATTCTGCAATACAATAACAAAAATTCATTGAGCTGTACAATTCACCTGGCATTTTATTTTGCAAGAGAGTACTACACAATTATCAGAGAATTGCCAACAGGAAAAGGCTTTGCAGATGTCTGCTTTATTCCAAGAAACATAGCTGTGTGATCGAAAGGGCTGAAATCTAAGAAAAAAGTCATATTGACACTTTTTACAAAAATAGTTATAATTCTAAACGTTAGAATTATAACTATTTTATTTTGCAACAAACGCAAACAGGGAAGGAACGTGAAACATGGACACAACATTGCATTATCTGACAATGGCTAACCAGATGCTGATCCAGAAGAGGCTTCTGGAGCGGGTGAAGGCTTCGGGGCTTACGCTTGGACAGCCGAAGATTCTGGATTATCTCAAGGATCATGATGGAGCCAGTCAGAAGGAAATCGCGGCGGGCTGTTTTATTGAGGCGGGATCGCTGACTTCAATTTTGAACCGTATGGAAGAGAAAGGCCTGATCGAGCGGCGCATGCTCAATGGAAACAGAAGGACTTTTCATATTTTTATGACAGAATCCGGGAAAAAAAGTCAGAAGCTTGTCGAAGAAGCTTTTGTGGAGATCGAGGAGGCTGCGTGGAAAGATATTTCTCCAGAAGAAGCAGAGGCTTTTATGAAGATTTATCATAAAATTTACAGTAACCTGTCTGAGACAGGATGCGAAGAAACAGAGAAAGAAGGAAGGAACAAATGAACAAACTAAAAAGATACGTGATCTTTCTGATCGGTCTGTTCGTGAACTCACTTGGTGTCAGCCTGATCACCAAGGCAAGTCTCGGAACCTCACCGATCTCATCGATTCCGTATGTATTAAGCTTAAGTTTTCCGTTTACACTCGGAAACTTTACGATTTTCTTCAGCGTATTTCTGATCTTGCTGCAGTTACTGATCCTGCGTAAAAATTTTAAACTGGAACATGTTCTGCAGATACCGGTATCTATTATCTTTGGATATTTCATCGATCTTACCATGCTTCTGTTTACATGGGTAAACCCGCAGGCGTATGTTATGAAGATCGTATATCTTCTGATCGGATGTCTGATCCTTGGATTTGGTGTGTACATGGAAGTGCTGGCAGACGTTGTTATGCTGCCGGGAGAATCTTTTGTCCGCGCGATCGTTCTGACATGGAAAACCAACTTTGGTACGACAAAAATCTGCTTTGACGTTTCCATGGCGGTGATCGCGGCAATCCTGTCCTTTGTATTTACCGGACATCTCAATG
Source organism: Blautia sp. OM07-19 (assembly GCF_003481595.1). Taxonomy (NCBI): domain Bacteria; kingdom Bacillati; phylum Bacillota; class Clostridia; order Lachnospirales; family Lachnospiraceae; genus Blautia; species Blautia sp. OM07-19. Next base: position 3,074 of record NZ_QULA01000071.1, on the reverse strand, counting down.
GTGTGCGTGAAGGTACGATCATTGCGGCACTTCTGGTTGGATTTATTGCCAGAGTCCTTGGCAAGAAGTTTGCATTTGTCAAACCGCTTCTGTTTCCGGAAGAGTTCGCAGGGGAAAATGTGGAAAGTGCCGGCAAATCCGGTGCGGCATCTGTGGATAAACCGGCAGATGAAGTTCAGCGTAATGTCATCGTGATCGGCAGACAGTTTGGGAGCGGCGGACACGATATCGGCAAAGCACTTGCAGAAAAACTTGGCTATGCTTTTTATGATCAGGAGATCATCGAGATGACTGCCGGAACGACAGGATATACACCGGAATTTATCCAGAAAAAAGAAGAGATGATGACCAGCAGTTTCCTGTATGACCTGGTGAACCAGATGTATATGTATGCACAGCCGGACGAGGAAGCACCGAAGGACAAGATCTACGAAGCTGAATCAAAGGTCGTCAGAGAACTTGCTGCAAAAGGAAACTGCGTGATCGTAGGACGCTGCTCTGACTACACCCTTAGAGACAACAAAAACTGCCTCAGAGTTTTCTTCTGCGCACCAATGGAAAACAGAATGAAACGAGTCATGGACCGTCTGCATCTGTCCGAAAAAGACGCAAAACAGAAGATCCAGAAAGAAGATAAATGGCGCGCCGACAACTACCGCTATTACACCGGCCGTATCTGGGGCGCATCAGCAAACTTCGATCTGACTGTGAATACAGCTCTCGGAGAAGAGTACATAGAAATGTGCATCCGCGAGGCGATGAAACGGTAAAATCAATGTTCCGTATACGATAAAAAGAGTGCAGATCTTGACAATTCAGTACAGGATTTACACTCTTTTGTGTTATACAGCTACTTGATCGGTATTTATAATGTAAGGTCTTCTACATTAACTCCGAAAGATGATAATTTGGCTGTTGCCACTTTGATCTGATAGTCCAATTCTTCGTTTACAGTATCACCATTAGCTCTTTTAATACGCTGCAGGTCTGTGTATTTGTCGATAAGTAAAGCTTTTAATTCCTGATCACTCATATCATGAGTAACCTCCATATTGGCACCACCTTTCATAATTATAGTAATTATTATAGGTGATAATCATAAGGGTGTAAACCCTGTATTCAACTGTCAAGGCACAAACAACAGGAATTTTATCCAGAAACGGATTAGAAAGATTTGTTCTATATTATAAACATTAATCATCCATATGTCAAAGAGAAACGTTCGACAAATTTTTTACGAAATCAGTATTTTGTCTCTTTAAAAAAGATTTCCCGAGTGCTAAGATAGACAAGGCATAAATCGTATTTTATGGAGGAAAGAGCCATGACAGAAGAAATTGAGACACAAGAGAACAAGAAATTACCGGTCCTGCGGGGCGAGCTGGCGTTGCTGGTGGTGGTATTGATCAACAGCCTGGGAGTTGTGCTGATGCTGTATTCCGGTTCCGGGATCTCGGCGATTTCCAGTGTACCATATGCATTTTCGGAAGTATTCAATAAGATCTCCCTTGGAACCTGGACCTACATTTTCCAGGGACTTCTGGTATTATCCCTGATGATCATGCGTAAGAAATTCGTCGCACCGTACCTTTTCAGTTTTGTCGTTGGATTTGCATTCAGCGAGATGCTCGATGTACATGAAATGTGGATAGGCGTCCTGCCGATAGCCATTGGCTACCGGGTACTTTATTTTATCATCAGCTACCTGCTCTTGTGCATCGGGATCGCACTTTCCAACCGCTGCGGTCTTCCGATCATCCCGACAGACCTGTTTCCGAGAGAACTGGCAGATATCACGAAGGTAAAATATTCCAGGATCAAAATCGGCTATGACGTTACCTGCCTTACCATAACAGCGCTGATGACCTGCATCATCCTTGGACATCTGGACGGACTCGGAATCGGCACGATCCTCGCCGCATTTACCATGGGAAAAGTGATCGGCATGATTGGTGACAAGATGGATCAGCATGTGAGATTTGAGTCGTTTATGACAAAAAGAGCGTGATGAATTTCGGGACAGACAACGCAATAAAAGAATAAAAAACACAAAATAAAGATATAAAAACCGACAGGTATTCGCTACAATAGAAGTAGAAAATGCAGGTCGGTTTTTTAATATAGGAAAGGAACATAAGAATGGTAAGGATCAGCGACATCATACGTGCAGAATTTGCAGAAGGAGATAATAAAAGAGATGCAGGGCTTAAGACCCCGGAGAACATTGTAAGATACGATGATATTATATATGGAACAGAATCTAAATGGCAGAAACTGGATGTATATCGCCAAAAGGATGCTACGGGAAAGCTTCCAGTGATCGTCAGTGTTCATGGCGGTGGATGGGTATACGGTGACAAAGAAAGGTATCAGTTCTACTGCATGGATCTTGCAGAGCGAGGCTTTGCGGTGGTGAATTTTTCTTATCGCCTGGCACCGGAATATAAGTTTCCGGCATCACTGGAAGATACAAATTCCGTATTTACCTGGGTGCTGGAAAACGCAGAAACTTATAGATTAGATACAGAGAAACTCTTTGCAGTGGGCGACTCCGCAGGAGCACATATCCTGTCTCTTTATCTGGATATCTGTACGAATCCTGATTATGCCGGAAATTATAAATTCCATACACCAGAAGCTCCGCAGATCCGTGCAGTGGCACTGAACTGCGGACAGTATCACATGGGAGAGGAAAATCTGGACGAGCTTACAGGAAAACTGATGGAAGAATATCTTCCGGGAAAAGGAACGAAACAGGAACTTCAGCTGCTCTGTGCAGATGATTACGTGACAGAAAAATTCCCACCGGCGTTCCTCATGACAGCAGAAGAAGACTTTCTCAGAGGCCAGGCACCTCTGATGTACGAGAAGCTAAAAAGCATGCATATTCCATGTGAATTTCACGATTACCGCAGTGGAAAAACCGAAAAACTGGGACATGTTTTTCACCTCAATATAAGATCCGAGGATGCACATAAATGCAATGATGAAGAGTGTAGGTTCTTCAAACAGATATTGAATAACTGCGTGTCGCATTCTCGTTACTTTCAGTGATGAGTTAGACACGCAAATTT
>NZ_QULA01000070.1:1446-4475 GCF_003481595.1 Blautia sp. OM07-19 | reverse complement strand
TGGCTGGCTCAAGGTCGTTACCGGCGGTGTGGCTAATACCTTACCGGATGGGATTTCCATCCATTAAATGCTTCACCCTTAGCTGGACGCACTGACATACTTCCACCACTTCAAAATCTATAAGATTTAAGTGGTGGGAGCATATCACTTAAGGAAATGTGTATACTGTCCATGCTTCTTTGTATTTTCACCATATTGAATTGCAAATTTAGGGCAGTGATGTAAGCAAGCTAAGCACATTACGCACTGCTCTTTGGTCCATTCAGGTTTGCGGTCTTTGAGCTTAATGGCGGAAACCGGGCAGTTTTTGGCGCACAAACCACACCCAACGCAGGTGTCTTCAACTGAAAAGTGCTTTGTTTTACGCATCGAATCATATTCGATATGATAGCCTATCTTTGCAATCGGATAAGGCAGCTTATTTTTCATAAAATCACCGACGACCAAATTTTTTATCTGTTCAATGATATGATCGATTTCAAGCTCTGCATAATTATTTATACGCTGAACTCTTTCTTTATTGCTCAAATCAAAAATCGGAGTCCAGGTGTCCGGCATTTTCACGCTGAATTTTGCGGACAATGGCAGACCTTTAGGAGCAAGAATATTATCTGCAAATCTCCCAGTTTGTCCCGGGGTTGTTCCATAGGTTGCAATAAAAAATATATAGTCCGGCTTATGGCTTAAATCTAGTCTTTGTAAAAATTCAATTACGATAACAGGCAATCCCCAAGAGTATGTAGGGCTTACTATACCAAGTGTTTTGCATTTCTCATCAAATGAGAAAATTTGTTTTTTATAGCAATCTGTAATAGAAACGGCAATGTCACCGGTTTCGGCTGCAATCCTTCTGGCAACATATTCGCTGTTTCCGGTTGCTGAAAAATATAAAATCATAATCCATCTCCTTATCCAAGGCCTGCAAATTTAACAAGAAATGTATGTGGAATAAGTTTTGCAAGCAATTGGCAACATTTATAAAATGCTCCGGTAGTGTAAACGGCTCTGCCTTTCCTTGCTGCTTTTAATGATCTCAAAGCAGCAGTCTTTGGGTCGATTGATTGCTCAAGATTAAAAAGGGCGATTTATCAGAAAACCAGCCGCATCTGGTGCCACACAACATTTCCATGGGTGGATTTGTCAGATATACCTTCGTCGGAAAATCCAAATTTTGTATAATACGGGATAAGCTTTTCTTTGCAGGTCAGGACAAGTCCTTTACGGCCCTGCTGCTTTGCATCGTCGATCGCGCGGCGGATCAGTTTGCCGGCGTATCCATGTCTGCGATAATCCGGTAATGTATTAACACCAAAAATCATCTGCCACGCACCATCTTCGTTGTGCATGGCAGCCTTCTCATACATTTCATCCGTCAGGTCCGGCTCATCTGTTACAAAACCGTCTACAAATGCGATCAGCTTTCTATCTTCATACATTAGCCAGAAGTAATTTCCGTAATATTTCACTCTTTCGATGAATTCCTCTTCTGTTGCTGCTTCCGCAGGCGGGAAACATTCTGCCTCAACTGCGGCAATCGCTGTAATATCTTCTGTTGTTGCGTATTTTATTTCCATACTATATTCCTCTCTTGTCTCTTTGAATTCCATCTCAGTTCATCCAGTATAACACGAAAATAACGATATTGCATGTGTGATCTGATCCATGCAATATCGTTAACAATTTTGGGTACCTTTCTTCAGTTTTTTGGCAGTTGGTGGTTTCCTGATATCAGTTTTTACGAAAATAAATCCAGCGTCATCTGTCCGTCAATCCAGCTTATTTGTTTTGCCTCGTGTATGATATCTCCCGGCATGCTTCCGCCAAGCAGAAATGGTGATTTCGGGTCATGTCTTTTCATGTTCTCCCGGACCAGAGCACTATTTACATTCGCATAACAATATCTGCACAAATGCCCGCAGGTATCATATGCTCCAATGTCTACTCCCAGAAGACAGGCACATGTCCCGTTTCTCTGGTTCATCTTCTGCTTTGGCACATCCAGATGTGTATGCAGTGCTTTTTCGTATGTATCTACAGTCATACATCCTGAACAGTCTGCTCCGTAGGCCGCAAGTTCATTTCCTTCTGCACATGGCCGGATTACCATATTGTATTTCTCTGCAATTCTGATAAATTCTTTTCCGATCCTGATTCTGTCGCTGATTGTAACGGCTTTTGCTTCCGAAAAATTCCGTGCTACTTTTTGGTAAATGTCAATGAAACTAATTACGCAAGTGTGGGTATAGCCGGACAAATTCGCTGCCATTTTTTCGAATTCCTGTATATGCCATTCTACGGTATGTGTCTGGTCGATGAGTATTGGATCATAGCGCCATCCGATGCTGTCAATGCCTACAATATTGGACAACTTCTTAAAATCTTCCATTACTGTTTTCTTATCTGGCACATTGGGTTCAATCTCAGTTCCATATGGTGTGATTGTCACAAACCAGTATTGTCCATATGATTGCAATTTGTCCATATGCTTAAGCATTGGTGCCGGATTTTTCGTACAGAATACAAGAAGGTCTACGACCTCCGGCGACAGGCTATATTTCGTTACCTGCAACGGATTATATGGATTGCGGACCAGTACATAGCCTTCCTTTATTCTGTTCATAAACCATTCGGAATAAAACGCCGGGATATCTGTCCGCATGCCTGTTTGTATGATCATGGTATTTGCTGCCTTTCTGCTGTTTCTGCAAATTAAAAATTTTTTATTGTTGTCTGCGTAAAAACACCACGCTCAATACCAGCACAAGGCATTCCACGACCGGCATTACCAGCCACAGGCTGTTTCCGCCAAAGATCAGCGGGAATGTGAGAATGGCAGTGCTGCTCAGGATCACATTTCTGAGTAATGAAATGAAAAGGGAGCTTTTTACGCTTAAGATCGACTGTAAATAGTATGAGGTCAGGAGGTTGATCCCCATTGGGATAAATGCGATAAAATACACTCGCAGCCCTGCCCGGGCGATCTGTGACATTTCTTTGTTATAGATGAGCCGGCAGCATCCCAGTGTTCT
>NZ_QULA01000070.1:0-1436 GCF_003481595.1 Blautia sp. OM07-19 | reverse complement strand
TGTTATAGATGAGCCGGCAGCATCCCAGTGTTCTGTGGATGAGGTTTTTCTGTTCTCTGTTCGGGTAGATCCTGAATTTGATCCCTTTTTGCATTATCCCATCTTATCCTTTTGTCTCTGCGATGTTTTCTGGTTCTCAATATACTGTTTTACTGTTTCCAGCGGAGCACCGTCCACGGTAGATACAAAATAGCTGTTTGTCCACAGAGTCGGCATTTTGGTTTTAAGATACGGAAATTCCTGTCTTAAGATCCTGGACGTATAGCTTTTGAAAGATTTTACAGCTTTGTGGATACCCAGCTGAGGATCTACTTCCAGCAGCATATGAACATGATCTGGCATGATTTTCATTTCCAGAATGTCTACAGAAAGATTTGCAGCATACTCTGTGAGCAGCTCTTTCAGCCGGACATCTACACCATTAGTTAATACTTTTCGTCTATATTTTGGGCACCATACCACATGATACTTACAGGAATAGACGATATTGTTATTGGATTTATATGTTGTGTTCATATTTGTATTATATTATATTTTTGCAATTAATACAATCATTGTTTTGTCCATCTTCAATTACTTGCGTAAATTCGATGGACGCGTCTTATATCCCCGTAGCTAAAGCCTTAACTTGACCCATAAGTAATCATAGATATTTATATGTTCCCATGTTATACTAAAGAAAAAGGGGAGATCCAAATGACGGCGGAATACAAGAACTGGCAAGAAGAGTTTGTGGACATAAATTTTACTGACCAGCGTTTGAAGTCACGTTTCTTCAAGATCATAGACGCTTTTGCAGCATCGCCCGGAAAATCTACTTGGGCAGCTACCGGCTCCAGAAGTTCTGCCAAAGCGGCATACCGTTTCTTTAGTAATAGCGAGATATCCAAAGATGAATTACTTGACAGCATATCCAGAGCAACTGTAGAAAAAATAAAATGTGCAGATGCAGAGTGGATCTTAGCTGTTCAGGATACTACCGCTGTTGGATTTGGAGACCGGAAAGCGATCCAGGGAATGGGATACTATTGCAGTACGGAGCAAAGGGGAATGCTGGTCCATTCTTGCATCGCCGTGACAGACCAGGGGATCCCTTTGGGTATTATCTACCAGGAGACAAATACACGGGAAAAGCCGAAGGACGATTCCCAGACAAAAGAGCAAAAACGTTCCAGACCAATAGAGGAAAAAGAAAATTTCCGATGGCTGGACAGCATGCGTGAGACACTGCTGAGAATGCCAGCGGATATCCCAATATTAACAGTATGTGACCGGGAAGGTGATTTCTATGAATTTTTCTCAGAAGCAGCGGATCTGAAAGCAAATTTTCTGATCCGGATCGTACAAAATCGTATGGTAGATGATGGGAAAAAGATCTTTCATGAATTACGTAGTTCCCCAGTGGCAGGAAGCATGGTTGTCCGGATGAGCCGGAA
>NZ_QULA01000007.1:0-157487 GCF_003481595.1 Blautia sp. OM07-19 | reverse complement strand
CTCCTGCGCTTTCATCTCGGTAATTGAATTGCCGAGGATTCCCGCTTATTATCCTAAATCGGTCATTATTTCAAGAAATGATCAATATCAACTTTTGTAAATGATCGTATGATTGGATAGTCTGTTTCATGTTCCGGTTCCTGTTCCTGCGTGTACCAGATGCCGCGCAGACCACTGTTGCATGCACCTTCCACATCTTTCTTATAATTATCACCGATAAATGCACACTCAACTGCCTGTACGCCGGATTTTTCCACGCAGATCTCAAAAAGGTGTGGATGTGGTTTCTCGACGCCGGCCTCTTCGCTGCTGACCATAAAATCAATATATGGTGCAGCACCGAGGGATTCCAGTTTCTTATACTGGATATAGGCAGTCATGTCGGTTCCTGTTCCGGTGCGGACACCGCGTTTTTTGAGTTCTTTGAGGAAATCAATCACTCCAGGGACCGGCTGTGACTGGCGGATCAGGGTGTCCCAGTATGCATGATACATATTGCGGGCATGTGGAAAGACTGGTTTTTCCCAGAGTTCAAGCATCCCCTGCGTGCGGAGCAGGCGGTTATGGATCGCTGCTACATCGCCGCCGATCCTGTCGATCATGATCTGTCCGGCTTTTTTGTAGCATGCAAGAGTTTCTTCCGCTGACTTTCCAAACGCACTCTCACAGTAGTCGGTGAGGGCTTTCATTCCATAAATGTGGTTTTTGTCATAACTGTACAAAGTATTATCAATGTCAAAGATCACTGCTTTTATGGAAGGTCTGGCACCTGGAGTGCTTCCTTCTGGCGAATCCGTTACTTTTGGTGTCTGGATCAGATCCTCAAATTCGATCTGGAGACCGACTGTGATCTTGCACAGAACACCAATAGATGGATTTGCCTGACCTCTTTCGATCTGTGCCAGCATACTCTTGCTGACTCCTGTCCTTTCAGCCATCTGATCGAGGCTCATGCCTCTGTACTGGCGGAATCTCTTTAAATTTACTGCTACATTATTTGATAAATAGTCCATGATCGTCATCTCTTTCTCTTGTGTGGTATCTGCGGATCATCCATTTCCGCTACAGGTTTCTTCCTTTATCTTACCTTATTCTTCTGATTTTGACTATACAAAAAATGCCGGCATGTGTCTGTTTCGGGCAGACATATGCCGACATTTGCTTTATTCTTACTATGAAATCTTACTCTAAGATATGCTCTCTTCCCATGGATATAATCATTCTGACATGGTCATCTGCCAGGGAATAAAAGATGGATTTTCCCTCTCTTCGGTTCTTTACGAGCTTGTTCTGCTTAAGGATGCGAAGCTGATGGGACACTGCGGACTGGGTCATATTCAGGACTTTTGCCAGATCGCAGACACAGACTTCGGATTCAAACAAGACAAATAGAATACGGATACGAGTAGAGTCTGCAAAAACCTTGAAGAGATCTGCCAGATCATAAAGTTCTTCTTCATCCGGCATGGTCTCATTCACGATCTTAAGCAGATCTTCGTGGATTTCCTGGCATTCGCAGGTTATTTCTTCTTTCTCTTCTGCCATAAACAGTCTCTCTTTCTTATAATTTCTTTTTACAGACGTTTTACAAAAAGGGTACGGATCGCATTCAGGACTGCAAGCACCATGACTCCGACATCTGCAAAGATCGCTACCCACATGTTTGCAATACCAACTGCACCCAGGATCAGGCAGATCACCTTGATACCGATCGCAAAATAAATATTCTCATATACGATACGCATACATTTCTTTGCGATACGGATCGCCTTGACGATCTTCATCGGGTCGTCATCCATCAGGACCACATCGGCTGCCTCGATCGCAGCGTCGGAACCCATAGCTCCCATTGCGATACCGATATCTGCTCTGGAAAGTACCGGTGCATCGTTGATCCCGTCACCAACGAAAGCGAGTTTCTCTTTTTCTGATTTCTTTGCGAGAAGTTCTTCTACTTTGCTTACTTTGTCAGCCGGAAGGAGTTCGCTGTATACACGGTCAACGCCAAGTTCACCTGCAACCTGCTGTGCAACTCTGTCAATATCACCTGTCAGCATGACAGTTTCTTTGATACCGTTTTTCTTAAGGTTTGCGATCGCATCTTTGGAAGTCGGTTTCGGAACATCGGAGATCAGGATGTGGCCTGCATAAGCTCCATCGATTGCCACGTGGATGACGGTTCCTACCTGATGGCACTCTACTGCTTCTACGCCGATGCGCTTCATCAGCTTAACATTTCCGACTGCAACCGGAGTTCCGTCTACTTTTGCTGTAACACCGTTGCCGCTGATCTCCTCTACATCTGTCACGCGGTTCTGATTGATCTCTTTGCCGTAGGCAGTTTTGAGGCTGCGGCTGATCGGATGTGAGGAAAAGCTTTCTGCAAGTGCTGCGTACTCGAGGATTTTGGACTGTTCCATAGTGTTGTGATGGACACCTGCTACTTCGAATACACCCTTGGTCAGAGTACCGGTCTTGTCAAATACGACGTATTTTGTCTCGGACAGAGTCTCCAGATAGTTGGAGCCTTTGACCAGGACACCTGCGTTGCTGGCCCCGCCGATTCCGGCAAAGAAACTCAGCGGGATACTGATCACAAGTGCACACGGGCAGCTGATTACAAGGAAGGTCAGTGCACGGTAGATCCACTGGCTCCACATTGCAGGATTGTGAAGGATCACAAGGTTTACAATCGGCGGCAGGACTGCAAGTGCGAGCGCACCGTAGCAGACTGCCGGGGTATAATAGCGGGCAAATTTGGAGATAAAGTTTTCGGATCTGGATTTACGGGAACTGGATTCCTCGATCAGTTCCAGGATCTTGGAAACGGTAGATTCATCAAATTCTTTGGTTGTTCTGATCTTGAGCACGCCTGTCATGTTGATGCAGCCGCTGATGATCTCATCACCTGGTTTTGCACTTCGCGGAAGACTTTCACCTGTCAGTGCACTGGTATTGAGGGTTGTGGTTCCTTCTACGATCACACCGTCGAGCGGGACTTTTTCACCTGGCTGTACGACGATGATGGAACCGATCTCAACTTCATCCGGGTCAACTTTTTCCAGTTTACCATCGTTTTCGATATTGGCGTAGTCCGGGCGGATATCCATCAGTTCGGTGATGTTGCGGCGGCTCTTGCCGACCGCATAGCTCTGGAAAAGCTCGCCGATCTGGTAGAACAGCATAACGGCTGTGCCTTCTTTGTAATCCTTCAGAAGGATTGCTCCGATAGTCGCTACTGCCATCAGGAAATTCTCATCAAATACCTGTTTGTTACGGATTCCCTTGAATGCCTTCTTCAGAATATCATAGCCGATCACAAGATATGGAATCATGTAAAGTGCAAATTCCAGATATCCGTCAACTGGAAGCACGGACAATACTGCGATCAGTACGAAAGCTATGATGATGCGGGTCAGCATTTTTTTCTGCTTTTTGTTCATGTTCTCTCCTCCTTCACCCATTTGATAAAGATGCCCTGCCGCATCCGCAGCAGAGCATTCTCATTGTTCTTATAAGTAGATCTCGCAGTCATCTTCAACTTTCTTGCAGTTCTTGAGGACTTCTTTCATAACGCTGTCCGGATCCTGGCCTTCTTCGAATTCTACTTTCATTTTGAGCATCATGAAGTTTACGCTTGCATCCTTAACACCTGCTGTGTTCTTGGCAGCTTCTTCCATTTTGTTTGCACAGTTTGCGCAGTCAACTTCGATTTTGTAAGATTTCTTCATAGTGGTGATCTCCTTTTTCTTCATAGATGTTTTATTCACGTTTTCATATGAACACTTATTCATATGTTTGATTGTATTATACCATCTTGTATAGAAATGTCAATATGTTTTCGCAAAAAAAGAAACCACCGGGAACGGAAATTTATTCCGTTCCCAATGATTTCCTGGTTTTCTCAATCTTTTACAAATACTGCGACTGCTTCCGTCCACACGGTTTCGCAGAACTGGTCTACACAACAGGCTTTCTCAAGACGGTAGCCTGCCTGAAGAAAGGCTTCGAGGTCTCTGGCGAGGCTGGTAGCTTTGCAGGAGACGTAGACGATGCGGTTTACGCCGTAGGAAAGGATCTTCGGCAGTGCTTTCGGATGGATTCCGTCGCGCGGCGGGTCAAGAACGATCACATCCGGTTTCTCGGTCAGGTCATCGAGGACCTTAAGAACGTCACCGGCGATGAATCTGCAGTTATCAAGGCCGTTGAGTTTCGCATTCTCTCTCGCTGCTTCCACGGCATCCTCCACGATCTCAACACCGATCACTTCTTTTGCCACCGGTGCGAGAAGCTGGGCGATCGTGCCTGTTCCGCTGTACAGGTCAAAAACTTCCATTCCACTGGTATTCTGGATATAGTCTCTGACAACGTTATAAAGAACTTCGGCTGCCAGTGAGTTCGGCTGGAAGAAAGAAAATGTACTGATGCGGAATTTCAGCCCAAGCAGTGTCTCATAAAAATAGTCCTGTCCGTAAAGGATTCTTGTCTCATCACTCTTGACCACGTCAGAAAGCGAATCGTTGATGATGTGCATGATCCCAACGATCTTTCCTTCCAGCGGCAGTGCCAGAAGCTGTTCCTTAAGCGGTTCCAGATCGTATTCCTCCTGGCTGGTAGTGACAAGATGTACCAGGATTTCGCCGGACGTTACACCACGTCTCAGCATCAGATGGCGGAGATAGCCCACATGCTGGAGTTTACGATAATAGGAAGCACCTTTTTCCTGAAAAAATGTGCGTACACAGGTCAGGATATCTGTCATATCCTTATGGACCAGTCTGCAGTCGTCCGTGTTTAAGATGTCATAAGTGCTACCCTTCTTGTGCAGACCGAGAGAAAGCGGTCCGTCCTTGTATTCATCACCAAAGGAAAATTCCATCTTGTTGCGGTACCCAAATTCGATCGGGCTTCCGTGGATTCCTTCCCATTCAAAATCAGCCTTACCTTCTGCGTCTGTCTGTCCGCCCTGGATGAGTGCATCTTCCAGAAGCTCACGGATCTGTCTGTCCTTCATCTCAAGCTGATTCTCGTAGGACATTGTCTGGTACATGCATCCGCCGCATGCAGGAAAGTTGCTGCATACCGGCTCTCTTGTCTCAAGCGGGGATTTCTCCAGAACTTCCATGATGCGTCCCTGCGCCCTGCCGGAGCGTTTCTTCTGGATCATGAACCGTACATTCTGACCCGGGATTCCGTTCTTGATCAGGACTTTCTGATCATCCACCTGGACATAGCCTTTGTTTGGAAAGTCTACATTTTCTATAATGCCTTCGTAAATTTCACCTTTTTTCATTTCACTTATTCCTTATCTTACTTTTATATTTACAGTAAAACAGCCCCGGTTATCTGCCGGAGCTGCTCAAAATCCAAGTTACTGTTCACCGTAGCCTGCTTACTCTTCTTCGTCCTCGAAATAATCATCAAAGTCGTCGTCGAAATCTTCTTCAAAATCCTCCAGATAATCTGGTGTGAAGAAGCGGTAAACTGCAAATGCGATACCTGCTACTGCTGCAACTGCACCGATGATTGCCAGCACCCAGAGAACTGTGTTTTTCTCTTTTTCTTCTTCTTTCTTGTTCAGGGTAGAGAGTAATTCCTCGATTTTGGCATTCATGTTTAAATTATTCAGATTCATTGTACGCACCATCCTCTCGCTCGATGTCAATTTTTATAGAACATAGTATATCACTATTCTGAAATTTTTACCATATGTTCTATAAAAAAGTTACTTCAAAAATCCGCGAAAAATTCTCATCCTTTCTCCATAAAAGGTGCACTGCCTATCTTACTGCCTATCTGAACCTTTGTCTCCACACCTTCCTGTGAATTCGTCAGCAGATCCTGATCTGGAACCACGCATCCTTTCTGCGTCATATAAATGATCGTTGACCCGCCAAATGCGAAGTTCCCTTTCTCCTGACCGCGGTCCACATGGTCACATACCGGGTGGTTTTCAATCTTTCCGACCATCAATGCACCAACTTCCATCATCAGGAGCGTTCCGAAATGCTCGGACTTCATAAGTGAATACTCCCGCGTATTTTCCTTATAAATAGGATATACATCATTCGCGGCCGGATTCACTGTATGCAGAACCCCCGGTATCCTCCTTCTCACCGATTCCCTGCCACTGTCGACATAGATATAACGATGATAATCATCCACACTGAGTCGGAACACCCACAGATATCCACCTGCAAACCGCCTCGCAAGTGCCTCATTCCGAAGAAGACTTCCTGCTGTATACCGCGTATGCTTGATCCTAACTTCCATCTGCTCATCGATCGGATAAACACTCAGCCGGCAGTCACACGGACTGATAAAATGTGTCTCGTCCATATCTATCTCGCGAGCACCCTTTCTGAGTTTCCTTGTAAAAAAGTCATTATAAGAACGATATCTCCGCGGCTCATAATCTTTCATATTGATTCCGGCTTTTCTGATAAAAGGATCGATTGCCAGAGTAGAGATCCCGGAATCCAGAAACCTGCCGCCAAGTTTCGAAACTGACGGTGACACCAGCGGCTTCAGCAGACATCTCCCCGCTGCACTTCCATAAAGCTTCTCCAGGAATTTATCCTGACCGGTGCTTTCCTCCCATTTATGCCCCTGACGGTCTGCCGTGTATCGCATGGCTCAGGCTCCTTTCAATTTTTGTATTCTGTAAAGATTATATTTTGCCCACCATCCTTCTTTGTAGAGAAGGATAAAAAGAACTGCCACAGCCACAACTGCTACCAGTATGACCAACTCTCGGTTTGTCGGCTTGCGGAAACGGAAATTCAGGATAAAAAGAAATCCTACCAGCAGCATCGCAATATGAAGACATACGAGGAAATAACGGAATCCCGGGAAAAACACCGAAACCATAAACAGAAGCGGCATAATCACAGACATGGATGTGATCGGAAGTCCCTGATAATATTTACGGTTCTCGCTTGTCTCGCTCTGTCTCTTTTCTTCCATTACGTTAAAATATGCCAGCCTGATCACGCCTGCCACACCATAAAAAGCAAGGATCATCAGACTGTAGATCTTGCACATTCCAAGCTGGTATCCCAGAATGATCGGAAAAATGCCAAAACAGACAATATCGCAGAGGGAATCGATCTGAATCCCAAAAGCCTTCTCATCATCTGTCCGGTTCTTTTTTGTCCGGGCGATCTTGCCGTCAAACATATCACATAATCCTGAAAATGCAAGGCAGAACACTGCCAGCGGCAATTTCCCATCTATTGCAAAAAACATGCCCATGATCGAAGAGATCAGGCTTATGTACGTTACCACTACTGTATAATCATAAAATCCAATCATTCATACTACCCCTGTTTTTCATTTGTTTTCTGACCTATCGTCAGCTGCGCTATTACTGTAAAAAACGCACTGATAAAGAGTTCCCCATAGTATCCCAGTCCCCTGCTCAGTACCATTCCAGGAAGCAGAAGGCTTCCAAAAACAGGCACAAAAATATTCAGGAACAGTGTCTCGCTGATTCCCATTCCTCCCGGAAGGGGTAGCATGTCAACAGAAACAGAAATCACCGCCTGCAGAAACAGGACCGTCCAGAATCCCGTTCCACTGAGCGAAAAAGCCCGGTACACAAACCAGGTAACCGCAAACAGAGCCATTCTCTGTGCAAACGTGATCAGGATCACATGAAAGATCACCCGCGGATGAGTTCTTAAATACGCAGCAGTTTCTCTGTAAGTATCCATAGAATCTTCCAGCTTCTTAAGTCTGCTGTGTTTTTTGCGGACAATATGCAGTTTCTCCAGGATCTTAAGACCCTTTACCAGAAAGTTTCTGGCAAGATCCGGATGAAACACCAGCACTGTCATGAACGTAACACAAAAAATATTCAACGCCAGTCCCAGATAAAAGATCGGCATGATCCCGGTCAGATAGCGATGCAGAAAACCTCTGCCAAAGACCGCGATCCCGACTCCGATCGCCACCAGCACAAACTTGTAAGTGATCGTAACGATCATCAGGATCACTGTTGCCACTGGGATTGAAATCTTTTCTTTCTTCATATAGTAGATCTGCATCGGCTGTCCGCCGCTTGCAGACGGCGTGATACAGCTGAAGAAAAAACCTACCGATGAAAACAGAAAACAGACTCTTTTCCTGAGATGGATCCCATAGGAACGCATCATATACCAGATGATGATCGATTCACCCCATATAAAAAAAGCTACCAGTGCCACTCCCGGCAGAAGCCAGATCTTGTCTGCGCTCTGAATCGCATCCATGACTGCCCCCAAGTCCTCTCCATGAAAGACACCATAGATCGTCAGCCCAAATACTACGACCAGAAATATCGTATTAAAAATTATCTTTTTTGTTTTGTTCATACGCAGCTTACCCTTCTGTAATCTTCAGGATCTTTTTCTCGATCCTGCTGCCAAGTTTCTCATAGATCCTGTACAGTTGTGTCTTCCTTCCGATAAAGAAACACAGTTCTGCCAGAAGAATACCGCCTGCCACATCAACGATCACATGCTGCTTCGTCAGAAGTGTCGATGCAAATACAAGGACTGCGATGACCATGGATACTCTCTGATACCATACCGGAATCTCTTTTCTTCCGCGAATGCCAAGATAGCAGAACCAGCTCACAAGACAGTGGATAGACGGGAACAGGTTATCTGCCGCATCTATGGAATACAGCCAGAGTGCTGCCTGGTTCCATAAGCCGCCGTCTGTGATCAATGGTCGTGTATTTGTTGTGGGGTATGCAAGAAAAAAGCCAAGGCAGATACATCTTGATATAAAATCCCCTGTAAAAAACTGGTACACACTGCGTCGATCCTGCCTGGCAATCAGAATATAATTGACAGCCCAGAAAAGATAGCAGCCGAAATAGATCACAAGAAACTGCGGGACAAAAGGAAGGCTTCTGTCCACGCCGGTCTCGATATTGTGGTGATACCATCCGCCTGCGATCATTCTGGAGCCGGAATAAACAAGACAATTAAATACAAAAGAAAAAATAAGTGGAAAGACTCCATAAGCCGGGAGTATCCTGGTGATACCTTTCATAACTTTCTTCATTATATACTCCCTTCATCTTTCTCATGTAAACAGTATATCATCCTCGGACCGGGTAAGCAACCAAAGTCCGAAAACATTAAGAATTCTTAAGAAAAAGGTCAGATTTTCTTCAACTTTGCAAATCCTGCAAACATTTTTTTGACTCCGACCTTGTCAAAATCTACGGTTACTTCATAATCTCTGCCGCCTTCTACGATATCCCTGACGATACCAACGCCAAATTTGATATGACGGACGGTGTCTCCTACGCCGTAATCCAGTGATGCCGCCTTGGTGACTTTGAAGTTCTGTGCTTCAAACGGTTTCGCGCGGAAGGTCTGACGCATCTGCATGTAGCTGTTCTTAGGGGATGGTGTCTCCTGCATGGACGGCTTATGTTCCTGAATGGTCGTTCCAAGCTCTACCAGCTCCCTCGGAATCTCACGGACAAATCTGGATACTTTGTTGTACTGTGTCTCTCCGCGGACCAGGCGCTGGCGGGCACTGGTCAAGGTCAGTTCTTTCATTGCTCTTGTGATCCCCACATAGCAGAGCCTGCGCTCCTCCTCCATATCTGTAGGATCATCTGAGAAGATACACATGCTGCTCGGGAACATTCCATCCTCCATGCCTGCAAGGTAAACATACGGGAATTCCAGTCCCTTGGCACTGTGCAGAGTCATGAGCAGAACGTAATCCTGATCCGGATCTACTGTATCAATATCTGCGATCAATGCGATCTCCTCCAGGAATCCGGAAAGTGTTGCTTCTCTGCCCTCTGCCTTCATTGCTTCCTCATAGGAAACAGTCTTGGAGATCAGCTCGTCGATGTTCTCGATCCTTGCTCTGGATTCCTCTGTATCCTCTGCTTTGAGTTCATCCACGTATCCGGTGAGGTCGATCACTTCTTCCAGGATCTCTGTAACGCTGTATGCCTGTGCCTTGCTCTTGAGTGACTGGATAAAGGTAACAAATCCCTCAATCTTGTTCAGGCTCCTTCCGATGGATGGGACTTCCTCTGCCACTCTCAGAGCATCATAAAAGCTCACATTCATGTAATCCGCATAATCCTGCACACGTCCTACAGTCGTTGCACCGATTCCTCGTTTCGGTACATTCAGGATACGTCTGACTGCCAGATCGTCTGCGGAGTTATCGATCGTCTTGAGATAGCAGAGCAGATCTTTGATCTCTTTACGCGCGTAGAAGTTGATCCCTCCTACGATCTTGTATGGGATATTTGCCTTCAGGCACTTCTCTTCAAACAGACGGGACTGTGCATTGGTTCTGTAGAGGATCGCACACTCTCTGTAATCTGCCAGATGTTCTCTCTTTTTCTTTGCAATATCTCCGATCACGTATTCTGCTTCCTCGAATCCATTCATAAACTGGCGGAAGTGAAGTTTCTCTCCCTCTGGATTCTCTGTCCAGAGACGTTTCTCCTTACGTGCTGCATTGTTGGCGATCACCTCATTCGCCGCATTCAGGATGTTCTTGGTGGAACGGTAGTTCTGCTCCAGGCGGATCACCTTCGCATCCGGGAAAACCCGTTCGAATCCAAGGATGTTGCCAATGTTGGCTCCGCGGAATTTGTAGATGGACTGGTCATCATCACCTACTACGCATAAATTCCCGTATCTCGCCGCAAGAAGGCTCACGAACTTAAACTGTACGGTGTTGGTATCCTGATACTCATCCACCATGATATAGCGGAATTTCTCCTGATAGGACTCCAGGACATCCCCGCAGTTCTGAAAAAGCTCTACGGTCTTGACCAGCAGATCGTCAAAATCCAGGGCATTGTTGCTCTTGAGTGCAGCCTGGTATTCGCGGTAGACCTGGGCTACTTTTTTCTGGTTAAAATCTCCTCCTGCATTCATCTCCATCTCATCCGGTGTGATCATCTCGTCCTTGGCATGGGAGATCTGTGCAAGAAGAGATCTCTCCTTGTATTTCTTGGTGTCGATATTTAATTTGCGGCAGATCTCCTTCATCAGAGTCTTCTGGTCATCGCTGTCATAAATGGTGAAACGATTGTCATATCCAAGCCTGTCAATATAGCGGCGCAGGATGCGGACGCAGGTAGAGTGGAAGGTCGCAACCCAGACGCTCATTCCATCCGCTCCTGTCAACTTATCCACACGCTCTCGCATCTCCTGTGCTGCCTTGTTGGTAAAGGTGATCGCAAGGATGTTGAATGGATTCACGCCCTTGTCAGCGATCAGGTGGGCGATCCTGTGTGTCAGCACTCTCGTCTTGCCGGAACCTGCTCCTGCAAGGATCAGAAGAGGCCCCTCTGTATGAAAAACAGCCTCCTGCTGAGGCGGATTCAGTGTGTCATATATACTCATTTAAAAATTTCTCCTGTTTCTGTTAAACGTTCATAAGTTATCTGTGTCGAACTGATGTTTTACGGTCTTTTTCTATTATACATGAAAGTCCCGGGAGGGTAAAGGAAATTCCTTCGACAAGGATAAGATTTCCACATTGCCAGCTTTTCGCCATATAATGCAAAAACAGAGAAACCAGTCTGCCCGGTCTCTCTGTCCTGTAAAACTTAATATGCAGTTCGTTTATTTCGCTGTGATGTGGTAATTCCAGCTCTGGTATTCTTTCTTTGCCTCTTCCAGAAGAATACCGCCGTGCATAAGCGCACCGCCCGGATATTCCACTCCATTTACCAGATACATCTGATTTTCTTTAAGTCCGCGGAGTCTGATCCTTACTCCCGGGTCGTTTGCACGTACTCTGGATGCCACGACACTTACAAGCGCTTCGTTTCCGTCTTCACTTACAAACTCCCATGCCGCGTAAGGGCCTTCCTCCATCGCATTGGTCAGTCTGTAATAATCTCCAAAGTGGATCACATCGTAATATTTCTTAAATTCCTCGATCTGACCACGGATCTGCGTTTTTTCTTCTTCTGAAAGTTTCGCCGGGTCCAGCTCATATCCGAAGGTTCCTGCCATCGCTACGGCTGCTCTTGTCTCAAACGGTACGAAACGTCCTGTCTGATGGTTCGGGCAGGCGGATACATGAGATCCCACTGCGCTGACCGGATAAGCAAATGAAGTTCCATACTGGATCTTCAGACGCTCGATCGTATCGGTGTCATCGCTGCACCAGATCTGAGAAGTATAATAGAGCATTCCGGCATCAAATCTTCCGCCGCCTCCGCTGCAGCCCTCGATCAGCATATCCGGATATCTCTTTCCGAGTCTGTCCAGAAATTCATACAGACCAAGAACATAACGGTGCGGAACCTCTCCCTGGCGGTCTGCCGGAAGTGCTGCACAGTAAATATCACTGATGCTTCTGTTAAAATCCCATTTCAGATAATCGACATTCGCTTTGTCCAGGACCTTGGTCATCTCATCAAAGATATGATTTCTGACATCTTCTCTGGAAAAATCAAGCACAAGCTGGTTACGTCCACGGTTCGGTCTTCTGCCCGGCACGGTAAACGCCCAGTCCGGATGTGCACGGTAGAGGTCACTGTCCTCTGATACACATTCCGGCTCGTACCAGATACCGAATTTCATTCCAAGACCATGGATGCGCTCTGCCAGCTCGCTTAACGTGCAGCCTAATTTCTTCTCGTTTACCTGCCAGTCTCCAAGACCGCTGTTATCATCATCTCGTTTTCCGAACCAGCCATCGTCCATGACGAACAGTTCCACACCGCAGGAAGCTGCTTCTTTCGCCATCTCGAGGAGTTTTTCACCGGTGAAATCGAAATAGGTTCCTTCCCAGTTGTTGATGAGGACCGGTCTGCGTTCCAGTTTGAACCTGCCTCTGCATACATGCTCACGGACTGCCTTGTGGTAGGAGTTTGACATTTTTTCGAAGCCCTCTGCGCTGTATACCATCATGACTTCCGGTGCATGGAAAATCTCGCCTTCTCTCAGAAGGAACTCAAAATTTTCCGGATGGATCCCCATGATCAGTCTGGTCTGGTCAAACTGGTCTTTTTCTGCTGCTGCGAGGAAGTTTCCGCTGTACAGAAACGAAAATCCATAACACTCTCCTGAAGTTTCTGTCGCATTTTTATCTGCCAGCATTACAAATGGGTTGTACTGATGGCTGGATGCACCGCGAAGACTTCCGACAGACTGCACGCCGTGGTGGATCGGAGTTCTGGAAAGCTGTCTCTCCATCTCATGTTTTCCATAAAAAGTCATCCAGTCCCAGTCTCCATACGGCTGGTCCAGGCAGAGGGACATCACACGCTCAAGCTGAACCGGTGCCTGACCGTGGTTTTCCACGCTGACACTTCTTGTGATGACATCCAGGTCTTTCACAACTCCATAGTACAGTTTTACTCTGACATCCTGCACATCATCACGAAGAGTGATCACGAGAGTCTCTGCCTCGTTTTCGTCTGCATACATTGCCGGAAGTCCCGGAATGGAATATTTTCCCTTGATGATCTCATAGCCTTCATAACGAAGCCCCAGAGTTCTTGTTCCATTATCATAGCGGATATCGAGTGCACTCTCACGATAGTCTCCGCTTCCAAAAGAAGAATATTCCTGCGGCAGAGTATCTGTGGAGTATGTCCTGTCCCCTGCTGCCTCGTCCGGATTTCCGGAAAAACCGTGATCTCTTCTCTGGATCAGATAGGAGTAATCACAAATGTCTGTTTTTCTTCCATAGTAGGTGTGAAGCAGGATTCCTTTGTCGTCCGCTTTCATCTGGTACATGCTGTTCTTTGTGCACAGGGTGAACAGTCTGTTTTCTTTGTCAAATACGATTGCCATAGATGTCTTCTCCTTTTGATAAGTTCATGATTAAGTTTATTTTACCGCTCCATTGACAA
Source organism: Blautia sp. OM07-19 (assembly GCF_003481595.1). Taxonomy (NCBI): domain Bacteria; kingdom Bacillati; phylum Bacillota; class Clostridia; order Lachnospirales; family Lachnospiraceae; genus Blautia; species Blautia sp. OM07-19. The sequence goes on along the minus strand of NZ_QULA01000007.1, from coordinate 143,635 downwards.
CACCGTTAAGTATCTGCTTCTGGCATACCAGATAGAAAATCACAATTGGTATCAGTGCCAGCAGGTAGGATGCAAAGGCGAGGTTATAATTTGTTCCAAACTGTGTCTGGAAATTCAACTGTGCAAGCGGAAGTGTGTTTTTACCGGTTCCGGACATCATGACGAGTGGGGTCATAACATCATTCCATGTTCCAAGTGCAGTTAAAACTGCCACTGTCGCATGCATTGGCTTCATGATCGGGAAAACAATACTCCAATAGGTCTTCCATGTACTTGCACCGTCTACTTTTGCAGCTTCTTCCAGTGCCATCGGAATATTTTTGAGATAACCGGAATACAGAAGAAGATTCATTGGCATATAGAATACCACATAAAGCACGATCACACCAACCCTGTTTCCGATTCCCATCTGAGAAGTCTGTTTTACAAGCGGCATCATCAGGATCGCGAATGGAACGAACATACCGCTCACGATATAAAGATAAGAAAATTTATAAAATTTGCTGTTTGCCATGTTTCTTCCGATCGCATATCCGGCAATAGAATGAATCAGAATGGCAAGTACCACTGTCACAATTGTGATCAGCAGAGAGTTTCCAAGAGAATTCCAGAAATCTGTGACTTTCATTGCTTCTGTAAAATTCGAAAAGCTCCAGGAGGACGGCAGGGAAAGTGCTCCTGCAATATCATTTGTCATCTCGGACGGCTTTTTGAATGCAATGATCACTGCCATATATAATGGAAAAAAGATCGTAATACATCCAAGGATCAAAAGGATTGTAACCGGCCAGTTGGTTTTGCCTGGCATCTGACTGTTCTTTTTCATTATAACTGTTCCTCCTTTTTATTCATAAATGTAAGCTGGAATACAGAAATTGCAACAATGACTACGAAGAAAAGTACTGCATTCGCACTCTGGAAACCAAACTGTCCTCCATCCATTCCGTTTCTGTAAATAAGATAGGAAATAGACTCTGTACTCTGTGCCGGACCACCCTTTGTCAAAGACATGATCTGGTCGAATACCATGAGGAAGTTTTTCATGCAGAGAACCATATTTATGGTAAAAAAAGGAATGATCAGCGGAAAAGTAAGGTTTTTGAACTTGCTCCATCCGGTTGCACCGTCGATCGCGCCTGCCTCATAAACATCCTCCGGAACGGTCTGCAGACCTGAGATATAGATGATCGTGTTCATGGCGATTGCCTGCCATGCTGCAACAATTACGATTGCAAACCATGCTGACTTTGTGCTCGCAAGCATACTGCTTTTGAGAAATCCAATTCCCAGGTTTTCTCCGATCGTCGGGAGAATATATGTGAAAATAAAACTGAAAATATAGCCTACAACAAGTCCTCCGAGAACATTCGGGATAAAATAGATTCCACGGAGTGCACTTTTTGCACGGATCTTGCTGTTCAGACCAAGTGCAAGGATCAGACTTATCACATTGACAATGATCGTTGCCACGATTGCAAATTTAAACGTAAACAGATAAGATTTTCCTACGCGTGCATCCTGAAAGAGGTCAATATAGTTTCTGAGTCCTACCCATTCGTAACTTCCATATCCCTTGAAGTTCGTAAAGCTGTAGATGAAGCCTTTGATCAGCGGCAGTGTATTAAAGGCAAAAAACAGGATGAGCACCGGAATGGTGATCAGCATAAATGTACGTTTTCTTTCATTTCCTTTCATGATTCATTTCCTCCCTCTCCATGTTCTTCCTCATACTTCTGGACTTTTCGTATCAGGTCACGGTTGTAGCGTATCCAGTCTTTATCGAATTTCGCAAGGAAGCTGTCTGCGTCACCATCCATAAGATAGGTCTGGATCATTGCATCTACGGCCATTTCTGACGGATAATGGTGATCCTGGTAGTCTGTCATTTTGTCGTTTTCGATGTATTCTTTCACGCCGTCAAGCATGGACGGAAGTTCAAAGTCACCTTCCTTGCATGGAACTGCATTCTGCTCGTCCAGGTAAATCTGAATATTTTCATCCTCAAGCATAAATCGCAGAACTTCATAAGCGGCTTCTTTATTTTTGCAGTCCTTCATAACCGAAAATTGAAGGTCTACACCAGAATTCAGCACCTGTTTGTCTGCATTGTCGTTTGCCGGAAATACGAAGGAATCAATCTGCATATCCGGATTCACAGACAGAATCTGCGGAACTGCGTAACTTCCGATACAGTACATTGCAGATTCCCCTCTTGCAAAAGCAGTGCAGGCATCGTTGTAGCTGAATGCATATGGATCATTCTGTGCATATGGAAGCAGCTGGATGATCTTGTCGGCAAGCTCTCTGTATTCTTCTGAAAAAGTTGTCGTTCCTTTGTTGACTTGCTGGCAGACATCTGCCGGTGAGAGGTCACACGCCATGGCATTCCACGGTGCAAGACAGGTCCATGTATCCTTAAAGCCAAAGTACAAAGGAAGCTGTCCTGAAGCCTGGATCGTATCCAGAAGTTCTATGAATTCATCCCAGGTTGTCGGGATCTCCCAGCCATTTTCTTCGAACATTTCTTTGTTATAAAGAATTCCTGCTGCATTTGCCACATACGGGACTGCGTAAGTACCATCTTCCGGAATAAATTCCAGGTTTTTATCGATATCTAAGTAGGACTGTTTGATGTCTTTCAGACCATCAAAATCTGAAATATCCACCAGCATATCAGAATCCAGGAAATTGGAATAGTTCACATCTCCACCAATTCCAATGATATCCGGCTGATCTTCCTTGATAAATCTTGTCTTGAGGATTGTCATTGCCTCATTCGGTGATTCAATCGTCAGTTCGATGTCATCATGGGTTTCGTTAAATTTCTCTTCCATCTTTTCGAAGGCTTTGACTGCCTCCGGTTTGTACTGAACCATTTCTATCTTTGTTTTGCCGTCAGAAGTTTTTGAGGAATCTCCACATCCGGCAAGAGCAAGTCCTGCTCCCATAAGAACGGTTCCTGCAAGAATTAATTTTTTCTTCATTGCACTTCTCTCCCTTCCTGTTTTTCTTTTAATACCACGGCCATAGTATTTTGGATCCTGAACGGATTTCCATCACTCTTCATCTAAAATAATATCATCTGGACTTCTTTCCGTAAATATTCTCATGACAGCACTTTTATACCTTTATTCGTTTTTTAAAGAATAAAGTTGAAGTATAGACTCATTATGGTATATAATATAGAAAAACATGCAGATTTCGTGTATTACTAACAATTTTAATTGATATTTTTTAGTAATATTAACCAGTTTCTATGTTTCATGGAGGATAAAATATGGATAAAGTCTTGTTTCATATGTTTTCAGATGACCGTTTTATGGATCTTACACTCTACCAGTATGGATATGAACAGTGTCTTCCACTACACTCCTACGGTCCTTTTGTACGAAACCATTTCCTGTTCCATTATGTTATTTCAGGTAAAGGAACACTCCTGGTTGATGATGAAAATTCCCAGTCTACGGAATACCAGCTTCAGGGCGGAATGGGATTCCTGATTGAGCCCGATTGTGTAAATACTTATTTTGCCGACCGCAAAGACCCATGGGAATATGCCTGGATCGAATTCAGCGGACTCCGGGCAAAGGAGATTCTGGAGGGCTCCGGTCTTTCTTCTGACTCTCCGGTCTATCTTCCACGCACACCACAGGATGGGGAGCGGCTCAAAAATGAGATTCTGTATCTTGCCACACACGCTCAGGAATCTTCCTATCATCTGATCGGGCATCTTTATCTTATCATGGATGCACTGGTCAGCGGATCGTCTTCCAGGCGGCACACCCAGGGAGGCAAACGTGCACAGTTTTACACGAACGAAGCTGTGACCTTCATCGCCCAGAATTATTCCCGTGCGATCACGGTCGAGGACATGGCTCGCCGCTGCAATCTGGATCGGAGTTATTTTGGCAAGGTTTTTCGTGATGTCCTCGGACAGTCTCCACAGGAATTTCTCATCCAGTACCGTATGGAAAAAGCTGCCGAACTTCTCAAGATCACAGATCTTTCTGTGGGCGAGATCAGCAGGCAGGTCGGCTATCCCAACCAACTCCATTTTTCCAGAGCTTTCAAGAATTTTTATGGAATCTCACCCCGTACTTACCGCCAAAATAACAAATTCCTTTAGAAAAATGTTTACAAGTAGTATTTAAAACTATATAATAAGGGGCATAAGAGAGAGGAAAGTGGTATTTATGTCAACAAATAATGAGGCGATGATCAGACATATTCTGGACTGGGTTTCCGGAATTGGATATATTAAACCCGAGGATATTCCGAATATTGATCTTTATATGGATCAGGTAACGACTTTCATGGAAGAGCAGCTTGCACATTCCAAGCGATATCAGGAAGACAAGATTCTCACCAAGACCATGATCAATAACTATGCCAAGAATAATCTTCTTCCGTCACCGGTGAAGAAGCGTTATTCCAAAGAGCATCTGCTGGTTCTGATCTTTATTTACTACTTCAAGAACATTCTTTCTATCAATGATATTCAGACTCTTCTGAATCCGATCACGGATAAATATTTTAAATCTCAGGAGAAGCTGGATCTGACTTCTATCTATGAGGAAGTTTTCAGCATGGAGAAAGAACAGATTGAAGTTCTCAAGAAGGAGCTTCTGAAGAATTATCAGACTGCTCAGAATACGTTTACGGATGCTCCGGAGGATGAGCAGGATTTCCTGAAATTATTCTCTTTCATCTGCCTGCTCAGTTTTGATGTCTACATGAAAAAAACGATCATCGAGCAGATGATCGACAGTCTTCGAGAAAATGACCCAAAGAAAAAGAAATGATTTCACTCAAATAAAAAGAGGTTCCCGCCGCAGTGTGACGGGAACCTCTTTTGTTATTTAGTATAAATAATTCTTGTTTACATAGCCGGATTTGTTCAGTTTCGGTGCATATACATACCAGTAGGTGCTGTCGCTGGTATCCTGTACCTGCACGGTGTCTCCGCTGTAAAGCTCTCCGATCTCATTGCTGTCATCGTATGCCTTGGCGGTACGAAGTGCAAGATATCCTTTGCTTACACTGACGGTCTTGGTTACTACAGAAGGAGTGCTGCTGCCTGCGCCTACGAGATAGTTGCGGTTTACGTAGCCGGATTTGTTAAGCTTCGGAGAATATACATACCAGTAGGTACTGTCGCTTGAATCCTGTACCTGTACGGTATCTCCGCTGTAAAGTTCTCCGATCTCGTTCTTATCATCGTATGCCTTGGCGGTACGAAGCGCGAGGTATCCTTTGCTTACGCTGACGGTATAGCTGGCTCCGCCTGTGTTTGCTGTTCCACCGCCAACCAGATAGTTGCGGTTTACATAGCCGGATTTGTTAAGCTTCGGGGAATATACGTACCAGTAGGTGCTGTCGCTGGTATCCTGTACCTGTACAGTATCTCCGCTGTAAAGCTCTCCGATTTCATTCTTATCATCGTATGCCTTGGCTGTACGAAGTGCGAGATATCCCTTGCTTACACTGACTGTGTAATTGCTTCCTCCTGTGCTGCTTCCGCCGCCAACCAGATAATTGCGGTTTACATAGCCGGATTTATTCAGTTTTGCAGAATATACATACCAGTAAGTGCTGTCGCTGGTATCTGTAACTTCTACGGTATCTCCTGTGTAAAGCTCTCCGATCTCATTCTTATCATCGTATGCCTTGGCGGTACGCAGTGCAAGATATCCCTTGCTTACGCTGACTGTGTACATGGTTCCTGCAAGGCTTTCCCTTGCTGTTAATGGCAGGGATAAAGTGAAAACAAGTACAAAAAGTGCTGTCCATTTTAAAAATGTTGATTTTTCTTTCATAGTGATGCCCTCCTTTGGGAATATTATTTTTTACAATTCTCTCAGGAATTGTAAGAATCATAGATCTGTCTACTCAGAGATGCGATCGTACTCTGAGCTGCCCCCGGCTGTGGAACATTCTCTGACATAAATACAATGATCAGGTCATTCAGGTCATTGTAGATGATTCCTGCATCATTCTCGACATCCGAAAGTTCTCCTGTCTTGTTTGCAACGCTGACGCCTGACGGCATCTGTGCCGGGATCTTGTTTCTCCTGCTCTGTGCTGCAAGTAATGCAAATTCTGCCTGTGCGTGTGCATCAGACTGCTGATTTCCATCGTAAACTTCCTTGAGGAAGTGTCCGCAATCTGAAACAGAGGTATAATTGTCATCGTACTGATTGCTTGCGAGGAGAAGTCTTCCCATATGTGTGCTGGAATATCCCTTATCACTGCAGAAATTATTAACTACATTCATTCCTGCACTGCTGTCTCCGCCTCCCAGATAACTTACCAGTGTGTTTGCCGCATCATTATCACTGACTGTTATCATGGAATTCAGGTTGGAATCTACGCTGGACTGTCCATACTGTCCCACAATACTGTCATAATTCTCATAAACAGCTCCCATGATATAAAGCTTGATCAGACTTGCTGCCTGCATTCTGGCATCCTGGATGGCTCCTTCGGTATTTTTCTCCAGGTCACATACATATACGGACCAGGTTCCATTTCCTGACGGAAGTGCAAGGCTTGACAAAACGCTCTGAAGTTTCTCATCAGTCCCGGCTGTCTCTGATGATGCAGAACTTCCAAATACGCTTCCTCCCTCTGACTCTGACGGCGGTGACAGGGTTCCCTGTCCCTCCTGGACTGTAGCTGTTTCATCCGGTGCCGGTTCCGGATGATGATCGGATTCCTCCGTTGTCTGTGTCTCTGCTGTGGCTTCTGCCGCATAACACGGCTGCACCATCAGACATGCTGTAATCAAACTGCTTACTGCGATTCTGGTTAAAGTCTTATTTTTCATTTTCTCTCTTCCTTATTTTCAGATACTTTTATTATAAGTTTTTTGTATAACAGTTGCAAGAAATTTGTTACCATTTACGGTAACTTATACCTTACTTCGTATCTTGCCAAAATACTGATTATAGCTTATCATAAAAGCGGCAGTTTTTGAAAATCAATTCTGCTCTCTGTATATATTTATTATAGCAGAGTGTTTCGCAAATTTGTAATTTTTATATACAAAAAACAGTTTTCAGGAGGTACTTTATGAAAAAATTTTTGACAGCACTGCTGCTTGGCAGCCTGATCTTTGTTTCACCGGCAGTCGTTTCGGCTTCTTCGGAAACCACCTATGAAAGTGAGGAAGGACAGGCCATGATCAAACCGCCGTCTTCTTCTGAACAGTCATCTGAAACAGAGGATGAAACGACAGATGAAACTGACGCGCAGGAAGAAGAGGGTACTATCAGTTCTTCTGATTCCTCATCTGGCATGGACTGGTCTGATGCCAACACCGAAAACAGCAAAACTTCCAATCAGGGAAATTTCACAGTCTGTGTGGATGCCGGGCATCAGGGATCCTGGGTGGATATGAGCGCACAGGAACCAATGGCTCCTGGATCTTCCCAGACGAAAAACAAAGCTACGACAGGAACCAGCGGAAATTTTTCCAAAGTTCCGGAATATGAAGTGAATCTGGAAGTTTCTCTTGTACTCCAGAAAGAGCTGATCTCACGTGGGTATAATGTTATTATGACCCGTGAGGATAACGACACGGCTATCAGCAACAAGGAACGCGCAGAACTTGCTACGGAAAAAGGTGCTGATATCACGGTGCGTATCCATGCAAATGGCGATAACAGTTCTGCTTCTTCCGGTGCGCTTACGATGGCTCCTACTTCTTCCAATCAGTATCTGGATCAGGATATCATTGAGAAAAGTAATACGCTTGCAAGCTGTATCATCAATCATTACTGTGATGCGACCGGGCTTGGAAATCTTGGGGTGATCTCTTCTGATAATATGACAGGAACCAACTGGAGTACTGTTCCTGTTGCGATCCTTGAGATGGGATTTATGAGTAATCAGAATGATGATCTGTATATCACCAATTCTGCAAATCATGAGACGATGGCGAAGGCAGTCGCGGATGGTATTGATGAGTATTTCAGTATTGTTGCACCGGATACGGTTGCGATCGGGAAGCATCTTTCTGCACTTACAGATAAGATTGAAAAAGATTATGTGGATGTGCAGGAAAAGAAGGGTGAAAGCTGGGCTGTTTCTGCGATGGATCTTTCTACGCAGGCGTATAGTACGGTGAATGCGGAGAAGGCGATGAAGTCTGCGAGTGTTATTAAGGCGTTTATTATGGCGGCGGTTTATGATAAGATGGTTTATCCGGATGGAGCGGATACGGCTTCTGAGGAGTATGAGAAGACGTTGAAGCCGCTGCTTACGAAGATGATCACGGTTAGTGATAATGATGCGGCAAATGAGCTGGTGAGACAGCTTGGAAATGGGGATTTTGCTGCGGGGGCGGCTGTGGTTAATGAATTTTGTCAGGAGAGGGAGTATACCAGTACTCATCTTGGGAGGGAGTTCCTTGCGAATGAACCGACGGATGATAATTATGTGAGTGCTTCGGATTGTTGTCGGCTTTTGTCGGATATTTATAATGGAACGCTTGTTAATGAGAAGGCGGATTCCGATATGCTGGAATTGCTGAAGGGGCAGACTGTGAAGACGAAGATCCCGGTTGGGGTGCCGGATGGGATTGAGACGGCGAATAAGACGGAGGAGCTTTCTGACGCAAAGCTGGGAGTGGTTGAAAACGATATTGCTATTGTTTTCGATGCCACGCACCCTTATGTGATTGCGGTGCTTTCCAATGATGTTAAAAGTAATGCGGATGCGCAAAATACTATTGCGAAGATTTCTAAAGATGTTTATGAGTTTATGACTTCGCAGAAGTGAAAAACCCCTGAGGGGGGAAAGTATCTCGGAGTCTGCGAAGGCCGAAGTTCCCCCCTCAGGCTCCCCCCTTCTTGGCCACGCGGCTTTAGACTGGGGACGGGCGTGCCTGCGGCGTCGCCCTGGGTGTTGGGGAAATTATTGAGAAGAAAAACGGAGCCGTAGGGATCTTCGATCCTGCGGGCTCCGTTTTTTATTTATTCTTCTGTTTTATTTTCTTTGGCTTTCATTCTTTCGAAGACCATTTCGTAGCCGTCGTTTCCGTAGTTGAGGGAACGGTTTACTCGGCTGATGGTTGCGGTTGAGGCCCCGGTCTTTTCGGAGATGTCCAGATATGTGCGCTTGTCAGTTAACATTTTAGCTACCTCAAAACGCTGTGAAAGAGAAAGAAGTTCGTTGATCGTGCATACATCTTCGAAGAAGGTATAGCATTCTTCTTTATTCTTCAAACAAAGGATTGCCTCAAAAAGATGGTCAACCTCTTCCGTCCTGATTTTTTTACCCATTTTCCTGCTCCTTTAGCTTACATTCTGTTATATTTCACATATTAGTATTTTAACACTTTAACTTGTGATAAGCAAGGGATTTTGTGATTTTCATAACAAAACGGTGTGGATAGTTGAATTTCCTTTGAAAAGCAGGTATACTGGGAACAAATGTACGAATTTTTCAGATTGGAGTATTGTTATGGATTTATTTGAATATGCCAAATCCAAGACTCTGGACCGGGAGTCGCCTCTGGCTTCGAGGCTTCGCCCTACTACTCTGGATGAGGTTGTCGGGCAGGAGCATATTGTGGGGAAGGATAAATTGTTATATCGTGCGATCAAGGCGGATAAGCTGACTTCTGTTATTTTTTATGGGCCTCCGGGGACTGGTAAGACGACGCTTGCTAAGGTGATCGCGAATACGACCCGTGCCAATTTTACTCAGATCAATGCTACGGTTGCGGGCAAGAAGGATATGGAGCAGGTCGTAAAGGAAGCGCAGGAACAGCTTGGTATGTATGGTAAGAAGACCATTCTGTTCATCGACGAGATCCATCGTTTTAATAAAGGACAGCAGGATTATCTTCTTCCGTTTGTGGAGGATGGAACGCTCATATTGATCGGTGCAACGACGGAGAATCCTTATTTTGAGGTCAACGGTGCTCTTCTCTCCCGTTCTATTATTTTTGAGCTCAGGGCTCTGAGTCAGGAGAATATCCGCACGCTGATCCTGCGTGCAGTCAATGACTGTGATAAGGGAATGGGGAATTATGGTGCTGTGATCGATGACGACGCGCTTGAATTTCTTTCTGATATGGCCGGCGGTGATGCGCGGAGTGCACTGAATGCCGTGGAGCTCGGGATCCTGACAACTCCAAAGAGTGATGACGGTTATATCCATCTGACGCTTGATGTCGCTTCTGAATGCATCCAGAAGCGTGTGGTCCAGTATGATAAGCAGGGGGATAATCATTATGATATCATTTCTGCTTTTATCAAAAGTATGCGTGGCTCCGATCCGGACGCGGCTGTCTATTATCTTGCCAAGATGCTTTACGCAGGGGAGGATATCAAGTTTATTGCGCGCAGGATCATGATCCTTGCCTCTGAGGACATCGGAAATGCAGATCCGCAAGCACTCTGTGTGGCTGTTGCTGCTGCCCAGGCAGTTGAGCGTGTCGGCATGCCAGAAGCACAGATCATTCTTTCACAGACAGTCACCTATATGGCATGTGCACCAAAGAGCAATGCCGCTGTAAACGCGATCTTTTCTGCCATGGACTCTGTCAAAAAGACCAGGACTACGGTTCCTGTTCATCTGCAGGATGCACATTATGGCGGGCATGAGAAGCTTGGTAAAGGGATCGGATATAAATATGCGCATGATTATCCAAATCATTATGTGAATCAGCAGTATCTGCCATCGGAGATCGAGGGCGAGAAGTTCTATGAACCAGGGGATCTTGGATATGAGAAAACTCTCAACGAATATATGAAACATATAAAGGGTGAAGCTTAACGGCTCCACCCTCTTATTTTATGAGATCAACTCTCCCATCAACATTTCATATATATCCTGTGACTTCGCTGCCCAGCTCCGACAGATCTCCTGGGCGGCTTCTTTGTTCGGTGCAGCCATGCTCAGATCCATGATCGTAGAGGAATCCTTCTCTATGATCTGGCAGCGGACGGCATATCCGCCCTGCGGGGTCGTATAATAGTCAGCCGGGGTCAGGATCCGCTCCTGTACTTTGCAGCCACGACTTTCCAGATATTCCTTGACTTCATTCTTGATATCCTGTGAGATATCTTTTTCGAAGTAGGAAAGCGTCTTGCGTCCTTCTTCCGTCAGTTCATAGTAAGAACTGTTCGTGATCGTCCTTTTGTGGAGAAGTTCTGTCTCTGTCAGCTCTGACAGTACTTTCTGCAGCTGGAAATAATCGGTATATTCCCGGTCCAGGATAAACTCTGAAATCTGTGAATTTGTCAGTGCCTGTGTCGCGTGCTTCGCCATATATAATACGATCAGCTTATACGTTGTAAATGGATCTGCCATTTGAGTCACCTCTTTCTTATTCTGACAGGGTGTGAAACTGCTTATTACTGTTCACTCCGTTCACAGTAACTTGGTCAAAATTATACTGCTTCCCCTGCCAACTGTCACATACCTTCATCTGATGATGCAGAAGATTCAGGACTTCTCTCTTCCTGCCTGTCCATAGCGGAGCAAGTAAAAGTTCCTTCGGTCCGTCTCCTGTCATCCTGTGTATGACGATCTCCGGATCCAGATGCTCGATGCACCGGATCAGCAGATTCAGATATTCTTCTCTTTCGTATACGTGGAATTTGCCCTCCAGATATTCCTGTGCAAGATCGGTGCCCTTAAGCACATGGAGAAGCTGAAGTTTGATTCCCTGTATGTCTCTGTGGTTCAAATATTCCATGGTAGCGAGAATGTCCTCCTCGGATTCCCCCGGAAGCCCCAGGATCGTGTGAACGATCACTTCGATCCCACGTTCCCGAAGATTTCTCACCGCTGTCTCAAATACCGAAAGAGGATATCCTCTCCGGATATATGCGGCCGTCCGCTCGTGGATCGTCTGAAGCCCAAGTTCGATCCATACCGGCTTGATCTGGTTCAGTTCCGTAAGAAGATCCAGAACATCTTCTCCCAGACAGTCCGGTCTTGTCCCGATTGACAGTGCCACCACAGATGGATGATGAATCGCTTCTGTAAAAATCTTCCTGAGATATTCCACCGGGGCATAGGTATTGGTATATGCCTGAAAATAAGCAATATATTTATGGATCGGGCGTTTCGCGGACAAAACAGCGATCTGGCTGTCGATCTGCTCTGTGATCGTCAGTGCCGCATCTGCCGCAAAATCACCGCTTCCGCCCTCACTGCAGAAAATACAGCCTCGGCTTCCGAGTTTCCCGTCACGGTTCGGACAGGACATACCGCCGTTCAGCGTCACCTTGTATACCTTTTCGCCAAAGGTCTCTCTCAGCATATAGTCAAGTGAATGGTACGGTTTACCATTCCAGTTTCTCATTCTGCCTTTCCTCCGTCCTCTGCGCCTTCCGGAATATAATTCTCAAAGATCTTTACCAGGAAAAATGAGTTGCAGTATGCAACCACTGCCCCGCCGATCACTAGACAGATCAGGATGATCGTTGCCTGTACTTTAAATGTCGGTGCAAAAGATACCAGAAGTACCGGACATGCACAGATCACTGCCATCAGGACCGTATACGGAAGATGACGAACAGACATCAGCACCGCATTGATAAACGTATTTCTGGTAGAATTATAAAATTTCGCCAGAACTGGATAAATATACAGGAATACCATCACATACAGAACGCTGAATGCAAGGAAAATAATATTCATGATCTGTCCAAGCGGCTGTCCCATCTGCTTTACGATGCTCATATCCACATAAAGGATCACTGCCAGCACAAGCATGATCAGGTTGATCACCGTTGCCTGTTTGAAATTCTGTTTGAAAGATTTAAAAAAGCTCTTGATTATGTAGGACTCTTCGTTCTTTACCATCTTTATGGTCACATAAAACATCGCTGTGATCGATGCCCCCGCTGTCACGATCGGGATGCAGCAGATCAGACATAGGATATTCAAAATAAATAAATCTGCGACCTTTCCCATAAATGTAAAAAACTTATTATCCATACTGAAGAATCTGTCCATTTTTTACTCCTTTTTCTGCTGAATTGATAAACTCGTTATATATCAGTATAACGAAATTGAGCAGAAAAAGCAATGACAAACCTGTTACTGTGAACGGAGTGAACAGTAACACAAACCTTTCACGATATGGTCATGGTACGATCAGTTCATCTACTGTCACAAACTCATAACCTTTTTCTTTCAGCCGGTCGATAATGAGAAGGGCTGCCTCCACGCTGGTCTGATATTCGTCGTGCATAAGGATGATCGAACCGTCCTCCGGTTCTTCTCCTGCTGCCTTGAGGATCGCATCCACATTCTGGCTTTTCCAGTCAAGTGTGTCAATATCCCAGAATACGGGCAGCATCTCGACGCAGAGCTCCATGTTTTTCTTCCAGGCTCCATAAGGAGGACGCATGTATTCCGGATACTTTCCTGTCGCCTCATAGATCTCATTGTTTGTTTTGAGTATCTCCTGCCGGGCTGTAGTCTCCGGGATCTTGTTAAGCTGCACGTGATTATACGTATGATTTCCCAGAAGATGTCCTTCCGCCTGCATCCTCTGCACCAGTTCCTGATTCTCCTTCACATTTTTGCCCAGAAGAAAAAAAGTTGCCCGGACATTTCTCTCTTTCAGTCCATCCAGAAGAAGCGGTGTATATTTCGGACTTGGACCGTCATCGAAGGTCAGTGCTACTTCAGGATGTGCCTGGCTCTGCTCCATAAGTTCCTGTTCCATCAGCCGGAGCATCCCCTCTCCTGCAACAAGCCTGGCTGCCTTATTTCCGATCGTCTGTACAGCCTCCGGTTCTTTTCCTGCAGACCAGACAGTTCCCATGAGCAATAGAAGTACAACAACTATCCCTGAAAAAAATTTTCTCATATCTACCCTGCCTGCCCTGTACTCCCTTCAATATATGCATGAAAGCATAAAAAAAGAACGGGGACAGTGTTTTAAAAACACCGCCCCCAACTGGCTTTTATTTTCCAAGCATGATCTTTAACTGTGCTTCGATCGCATCAACGCATTTCTCAAATCCGAGTTTGCCGCTGTTCAGGCAAAGGTCGTAATTTGTCGCATCGTTCCAGACACCGCCTGCAAATTTATGGTAGTAGTCCTGTTTGCGCTTGTCATCCTTGAGAAGGAATTTCTCCACATCTTCTCTTGATCCGGAGATCTTCTCAGAAGCCTGCTCTACACGGAACTCCCATGGTGCATGAATGAATACACGCAAGGTATTCGGACGATCCTTGAACACATAGTTTACACAGCGTCCTACGATCACGTAGGATTCTTTTTCTGCAAGGTCGTTGACTACTTTAGCCTGGTAGTTAAAAAGATTCTCATCGGAGATGAAATCCTTGCTGCCTGGCTGGTGCAGGTCTCCCTTGTAGATGCTGGCCTTGCTGCCAAAAAGAGAAGTCTTGACTTTATCTCCCGCTTCTACTTTGCCGAAAAGTTTTACGTCAATTCCACTCTCATCAGATGCCATCTGAATGATCTGCTTGTCATAGAAAGAAATCCCCAGACGCTCTGCCAGCATTTTGCCGACGGTACGTCCGCCGCTTCCATACTGTCTTGCAATTGTGATTACAACCTGATCCATTATTGATTCCTCCTTATTCTCCCAGATATGCTTTCTGGACAGATTCATCATGAAGCAGATCATCTGCTTTGCCTTCCAGAGTAATGCTTCCTGTCTCAAGGACATACGCTCTGTCAGCGATAGAAAGGGCTTTCTTTGCGTTCTGCTCAACGAGGAGAACGGTTGTGCCGCTTTCACTTACTTCTTTGATAATATCAAAGATCTCATTTACAAAGATCGGGGAAAGCCCCATAGACGGCTCATCCATCAGGATGATGCTCGGTTTACTCATCAGCGCACGTCCCATTGCAAGCATCTGCTGCTCACCACCGGAAAGTGTACCGGCACGCTGTCCTGTACGTTCTTTCAGACGCGGGAATCTCTTGTAAACCATCTCGAGGCTCTGTGCGATCTCGTTTTTGTCTTTTCTTGTGTAAGCACCCATCAGAAGATTTTCGTATACAGACATGTCTGCAAATACACGTCTTCCTTCCGGTACATGTGCCATACCCATCTCGACGATCTTGTGTGCAGGTGTCTTTGTGAGGTCTTTGCCTCCAAACATGATACTTCCTGCTTTTGCCGGGATGATTCCGGTCAGTGTCTGCAGTGTGGTTGTCTTACCGGCACCGTTCGCACCGATCAGTGCGATAACTTCTCCCTGTTCTACATGAAAGGAAATTCCCTTCAATGCCTGGATAACACCATAATAAACCTGGAGATCTTTTACTTCCAACATTGACATTTGATTTTCCTCCTTATTCTCCCAGATATGCAGTGACTACTGCCGGATCTTTCAGAACCTTCAGAGTCTCGCCCTGTGCAAGCACCTGTCCGAAGTTCAGTACGGTTACTTCTTCACAGATACCGCCGACCAGTTTCATATCATGCTCGATCAGAAGAGTGGTCATATCAAAATGTTTCTGTACGAAACGGATGGTATCCATCAGTTCCTGTGTTTCATTCGGGTTCATACCTGCAGCCGGCTCATCCAGAAGAAGAAGCTTCGGATCGGTTGCCAGTGCTCTGGCGATCTCGAGTTTACGCTGTTTACCATATGGAAGGTTTCCTGCAAGGGTATCTGCTTCTTTGTCGAGGTCGAATACCTTGAGGATCTCCATTGCTTTTTCATTCATTTCTTTTTCTACTTTGTGATATTTCGGAAGTCTTAAGATTCCGGTCAGGGTAGAATAAGAATGATGATTGTGAAGTCCGACCTTGACGTTGTCAAGAACCGGCATATCCTTGAACAGACGGATGTTCTGGAATGTTCGCGCGATACCTGCTTTGTTGATCTCGATCGTGCTCTTACCTGTGATATCCTGTCCGTCCAGTTTGATGATACCCTCGGTCGGTTTGTATACACCTGTGAGAAGGTTGAAGATTGTTGTTTTGCCGGCACCGTTCGGCCCGATCAGTCCGTAGAGCTGACCTTTTTCGATTGATACATTGAATCCGTCAACTGCGCGAAGACCGCCGAACTGGATAGCCAGATGATTTACTTCCAACATTGCCATGGTTAAGCTGCCTCCTTTTTGTTCTTAGTGCCTTTGATCTTTTCCATTACGCGTGCTCTCCAGTTTCTTGCTGCCGGTGCCCAGTTAAAGAGCATCATAACGATCAGGACGATCGCATAGATGAGCATACGATAGTTTGCAAATCCACGGAGAAGTTCCGGAAGTGCATAGAGGATGATCGCTGCGATCATGGAACCTCTCAGGTTTCCGATTCCACCAAGTACGACATATACCAGGATCAGGATAGACATGTTGTAGTCAAATCCGGATACCTTTAACATGGAAAGGTTGTGTGCATAGAGAACACCTGCAACACCTGCGAGGGCTGCGGAGATCGTGAATGCAAGAAGTTTGAACTTGGTAACATCGATACCTACGGATTCTGCTGCGATACGGTTATCTCTGGTTGCCATGATAGCACGTCCGCTTCTGGAGTTTACAAGGTTCTGTACGATGAACAGTGTAAGAAGGACCAGAAGGATTCCGATCGGGAAAAAGTAATGTTTGACATCTTTGTAAAGAGCACCTGTTCCGGAGATACCAAGCGCACCTTTGAGGATCTGTTTGCCGCCTGCTTCCAGTTTGAGACTTGCGGCACTTGTTGCTACGTGAAGTCCTTTTTCGTCAAAACCGATATACAGGATGTTGATCAGATTCTTGATGATCTCACCGAATGCCAGGGTTACGATCGCAAGGTAGTCACCACGAAGTCGAAGTACCGGGATACCGATAATCACACCAAACACGGCTGCTACTGCTGCGCCGATCAGGATCGCCAGGATAAATCTCGGAACCTGCGGGATATCGCTTGCGATATGTGAAAATAATGCACTGGAATACGCGCCGACACACATGAATCCTGCATGACCAAGGCTCAGCTCACCGGAAAAACCTACTACCAGGTTCAGGGAGATCGCTGCGATCACATAAACACACAGCGGAACCAGAAGACCTGTAAGAAGTCTGGACAGATGTCCTGTACCGGAAAGGATCTGTACGATCACAAAAAGTGCGATCACGATCCCATAGTTGATCATATTGTTTTTTACTGTTTTGTTCATTGTTTTCTTCATTCTGACCACCCCTTATACTTTCTCCTGGATGTTCTTGCCGAACAGTCCGGTAGGTTTTACAAGAAGCACTACGATCAGGACGCCGAAACAGATAGCATCTGCAACCTGCGAAGAAATATATGCTTTACCAAAGATCTCGATCACGCCAAGGAGGATTCCTCCGACCATGGCTCCCGGAATGGATCCGATACCACCGAATACGGCTGCAACGAAAGCTTTGATACCAGGCATTGCTCCTGTATATGGAGTCAGTGTCGGGTAAGTCTGGCAGAGAAGAAGTCCTGCGATCGCTGCAAGTCCGGAACCGATCGCGAATGTCATGGAGATTGTCGCATTGACATTGACACCCATGAGCTGTGCGGCGTCGCGGTCCTCAGATACTGCCTGCATCGCACGTCCCGGTTTTGTCTTCTGAACAAAAAGCATCAGACCGACCATGATCACGATACAGGTAAGGATCGTTACAATGGTTATTCCTTTGATCACAAGCTGTCCGTCAAATAAAGACACGGACGGCACATCGATAACAGTTACGAAACTCTTGGCATCTGCTCCGAAGATCAAAAGTGCCAGGTTCTGAAGCAGATAGCTGACACCGATCGCGGTGATCAGTACTGCAAGGTTGGAAGACGCCTTACGAAGCGGGCTGTATGCGACTTTCTCGATCACCATACCAAGAACGGTACAGAAGATTACAGAAAGTACGATAGCCAGCACCGGAGACATGCCTCCTTTGGTAACAGCGGTAAGGATCACAAATGCACCGACCATGATGACATCACCATGAGCGAAGTTCAGCATTTTTGCAATACCATACACCATTGTGTACCCCAGGGCAATGATCGCATAGATACTGCCCAGGCTGATTCCATCTTTTAAGTATGATAAAAAGCTCATAATGCACCTCTTTAAATTATTAACTGATTGGCTTATTAGTGCAAGAAAGGGGGGACAGTCCTGTGATAACAGGCAACCGTCCCCCGTCCTCTGAATATAGTATCTTATTAGTCCATTTCTACGTAAGCGCCGTCCTGGATCTCGAAAGCTTTTGGCTCTTTGTCACATTCGCCATCTTCTGTCCATTTTGCTTTACCTGTAAGTCCGTCAAGTTCTACACTGAGCATTGCCTCAGACATAGCTGCACTGATGTCTGCATTTTCCATATCCGGTGTGATCTCTGCTGCATCTGCTGCTGCTTTCATAGCATAGAGTACATCGTATGTATCTGCTGCGAACTGGTTCGGAACTTCATCTTTGTTTGCAGCTTCATATGCTTTAACAAATGCCTGAGATTTTTCATCTTCTGCTGTTGCAGAGAATGGTGTCAGAAGCATAACGCCTTCTGCGAGGGATGTATCGAAGTTTTCTACTCCAAGGATACCGTCCATACCGTCTACACCGAATTTCTTAACGTCGTCCATACCAGCGTCATGTGCCTGCTGAAGGATCAGTGCGTTGTCTGCATAGTAGTTAGGAAGGAACAGAAGCTCTGCGCCGCTGTCTTTGATCTTCTTGAGCTGTACAGAGAAGTCTGTGTTGCTGTCTGCTGTGTATGCTTCGTCAGCTACAACTTCAAGACCGTTCTCGTCTGCTGCTGCAACGAATGCATCGTTGATACCGGAGTTGTAGTCTGCGGATGAATCATAGAGAACAGCTACCTTTGTAGCAAGTGCATGCTCTCCGATGTACTGTGCGGATTTGGTTCCCTGTGCCGGGTCTGTGAAACACATACGGAATTCATTGGATCCGGATGTGATGCTGTCTACTGCTGTTGCTGATGGTGTGAACAGGAATGTATCCTCTGCTGCCTCTGCACCTACAGCGATACAGGAACCGGATGTAACGGTACCACAAAGCATCTGCATTCCTTTGTCCAGAAGGTCGTTGTATGCGTTTACAGCCTTCTCCGGGTCAGCCTGGTCATCACCAGCGTCAAGGATCTCTACGTTGTATCCGTTGAATCCGCCGTTAGCATTGATCTCTTCTGCTGCAACCTGTGCTGCATGGTATACACCAAGACCATACTGTGCGTTGTCACCTGTCATCGGTCCGATAACACCGATCTTGAAAGTCTCGTCGTCTGCTGCAAATGCAGATACAGGCATCATTGTTGCTGTCATTGCTACTGCTGCTGTTAAACTAAGTGCTTTCTTCCATGCTTTCATAATAAAGCTCCTCCTTTAATCTTTAGCCCGCGCACTTTCATTCGCTAAAGCTTTAATGTTTTTGATTATAGCATTGGCTATAGCTGATTGCAAGGGAAAATTTTAGATTTATTTAAGAATTTGTTTATTTAACAAGGATATGTGTCCTTGTATTACGGACATTCTATTCAAATCTGACTGTCATATTCTCCGGAATATGATAAAACTCCTTGAATTTTTCGTTCCAGATCTCATCTATCGGTTCCGTATATCCTGTATAATCACTGAATGGCATGACCGGAAGTGTCAGTTCCTCTGCATTCTGTTCGACTGCCTCTTCGATCAGCTCTGCTCTGTAATCACTGTACTTCCCTATTATCATAAAAATTCTCACATAAAATACGGCTGAAATACAAACTGTTACTGCAAGGATCAGTGCCGGATAAAAAACCTGTATTTCTCCTCTGTTTTTCAAAAAATATTGAAGA
This sequence comes from Blautia sp. OM07-19, assembly GCF_003481595.1. Lineage (NCBI taxonomy): Bacteria > Bacillati > Bacillota > Clostridia > Lachnospirales > Lachnospiraceae > Blautia > Blautia sp. OM07-19. The sequence goes on along the minus strand of NZ_QULA01000007.1, from coordinate 123,870 downwards.
ATTTTTGCTGCCGTCAGCACTTCAAATACATAAGAAATATAAAAGCATCTCGGACCGATCGGATCTGCCGCAATAAGCGGTGCTGCAAAAGCCAGAGATCCGAGATATGTAATACAGATCGAAATTCGTTCTTCTTTTTCTGTAAACATCCAGATACACAGAAGCATATTTATAAAAAACAGCATGGAAAGAAGTGCCATAATCCCTCTGTCCACCGCCTGGTTTCCATCAAATGTCCACTCTGGACAAATTCTGTGAAAAATACTGTACACACTGTAGCCCCAGAAAACGACCAGCATCTCTGCTGCTGCAAAACTTTGTTTTCTTTTTTTCAGGATCAGAGCAGTCAGCAAAACTGCAAGTATCACTGTCAGTACCCAGTTATTCAGAACCAGGTTTGTCCATATCCTGACAACAAACCTCTGGAGCAGTACTCCTGCACTCATATCAATGCTTTTATAGGTTTTTCCATTATGCACTGCCGCACTGGAATATGCCGAATTAGAAAACATGACCACCGCCCCCAGAATTGCGGACCACAGATAATTCACTTCTATCAAATAAATCTTTCTGTATCTGACACCAGTGTAAATCATCATCCATACTGCATATGCAACAACAATGATCGTTATATTTTCGCTGAATAGCTGGACACATATTCCCAGTGGGATGACTGCCAAAGTTTGAAACCATGAGTATTTTTCCACTTTATTTCTGTAAAGCTCATCTGTCCATATAAAATAGACCAGAAACAATGGCACCGGAACTTCGTAATTAACAAAAGCAGCCGGCCATCCATAGCTCTGCCCATACAGGGAAGCCGGGACAGCAAGTAACAATAAGATGAGGCTCAGAAGAAGAATCGGGTCTGACTTATCTTTTTCTGAAAAAGTTTTTCTTCGCACACTCATTTCCATCAGCCATACGATCAGCACCATACATATGGATATTACAAGTGTTTTTGCCACTTCTGACCTTGTGATCAGCAATGCCAGAATATTTCCCAGATATCTTCCATTATATCCCGAAAAGCCTCTCTTCATCAGTTCCACTCTCTGAGGAAGTCCCCACTTCCACTCATCAAGGCAGTATGGGACTTTATATCCCAAATATACAAACAACATAAAAAATGCAGCATAAATAAAATATCTTACCCTGTTATCTTTGATCTTCATCTTCTCTCTCCCTGAAACTGCCGCAAAAAAAGACCGCAGTTATAAACTCTGCGGTCTTTTCAGGCATATTAACTTATGCTACTGCTTTCTTAGCGATTTCAGCAAGTGCTGCGAATCCCTCTGCATCGTTTACAGCGAGCTCTGCAAGCATTTTTCTGTTGATGTCAACGTTTGCTACTTTGAGTCCGTGCATCATTTTGCTGTAGGAAAGTCCGTTCATTCTGGCTGCTGCGTTGATACGAGCGATCCAGAGCTGTCTGAACTGACGTTTTTTCTGTTTACGTCCTGCATAAGAGCTTGCAAGTGCTCTCATAACAGACTGTTTTGCTACTCTATACTGTTTGGAACGAGCTCCTCTGTAGCCCTTTGCCAGTTTTAATGTACGGTTATGTCTTTTTTTTGCGTTTAATCCGCCTTTAATTCTTGCCATTTCTTATATTTCCTCCTGTTTGTCTTCTGATATCGTCCGCTGCCTGTTAATTATAAATATGGCAGAGCTTTCTTAATATTCTTCAGGTTTGTAGAATCAACAACAGTAGCTTTTCTCAGGTTTCTCTTTCTCTTCTGAGATTTCTTTGTTAAGATATGGCTCTTATAAGCTTTATTTCTCATGATCTTTCCAGTTCCGGTCTTTTTGAAACGTTTTGCTGCTGCTCTACAAGTTTTAATCTTAGGCATTGTTATTTCCTCCTTGATTCGTGGTTCTGTTTTTTATTTCACATTACCAGGTTCATGCACCAATGGCACAGTGTTCTGATAACTGCTTAACGCTTTTCGCTGAGAAACATGGTCATGCTTCTTCCTTCGATCTTAGGCGCTTTCTCTACGGTTGCAACGTCTGCGAGAAGTTCTGCAAAATCGTCGAGCACGTGTCTGCTGCTTGCCATGTGCGCCATCTCTCTTCCTCTGAAACGAAGTGTAACCTTTACGCGGTCACCTTTGGAGAGGAACTTTCTTGCTGCATTGACCTTGGTCTTTAAGTCATTTGTATCAATGTTTGGTGAAAGACGTACTTCCTTGATGTCGATCGTCTTCTGTTTCTTCTTAGCTTCTTTTTCCTTACGGGAGAGCTCATAACGGTATTTACCGTAATCGATGATCTTGCACACCGGTGGTTTCGCCTGTGGTGCGATCTTTACAAGGTCAAGTCCTGCTTCCTGTGCCTTCGCCATTGCTTCTCTGGCTGACACGATTCCGAGCTGTGCTCCGTCCGGTCCGATCAGACGCACCTCTCTGTCTCTGATCTGTTCGTTAATCATTAAATTGCTAATTGTAGTACACCTCCATACCTGTGAATAAATGATATGCCTGACTCTCAGTCACCCTTCAAAAAATAAAGAGCATGGACAGAATCCACACTCTATTATACCCAGTGATGCATGAGCAAAATGCCATGTAATATCCAGAATCCAGGAAGATTCTGCTATCTATCTCTGCATATAAACCTGAGACACAATCTCTCTGTGCTGAGGTGAGAGTGAAACTCTGCTTTGTTTTCTTTACGTACTTTAACAATATACTATTCCTTCCAGAGAAAGTCAAGAAGTTTTTTTGTATATTTTAATTTTTTTTGCTAATACTAGAATACGGACATACGTCCCGCAAAAAAATCAATCATGGAGGAACGAACTATGACAATTCTCAAATGTTCTGCAACCAAATGTATGTACAACGAAAACGAACTCTGTTCCAGAGGTGATATCGAGATTACCGGTGCAGGTGCACGCAATGCAGATGAAACAAACTGCGGAAGTTTCCGTGAACGCAGTGCTTCCGGTGCTGCCATGAACAGTGAAGCTCACCACTGCGGCTGCGAAAAGATCAACATCGACTGCAAAGCCCAGGAATGTACCTACAACGAACACTGCAAATGTACCGCCTCCGCTATTGATGTCTCCGGATGCAGCACAGAAGGATGCAACGAGACAAAATGCAATACCTTCTCCTGCAAATGCTGATTTCTCTTAACTGCCCTCATTCCTAAAAACAAAACAAGACGCTGTGGAAACACAGCGTCTTTTGTATGTTCTGATTCTTATCTGTTTCTGAGGAAATCCGGGATCTGGATGTCCTTCTTCTGAACAGTGCTTGTCGGCACCTTGGTATTGAATGACGGAGCTGACTGCATGTTCGGCAGGTTGAAGCTTGGCATGCTCATTGTCGGCTGTGACTGGGCAGTTGTTGTTGATGCTGCTGCAGGTTTGCGGACACTGAACGGTGATGCACTGCTCCTGTTTCCAAACGGTGTGGATTTTGCTTCCAGATCGGAAAGTCCTGTTGCGATCACTGTGATTCTTGCGTAATCTGCAACGGAGTCATCGTACATAGCACCAAAGATGATATTGGAATCCTCTCCTGTGAGCTCCTGTACGTAGCTTGCTGCGTCGTTTGCATCCATGAGAGAGATATCTCCGGAAATATTGATGATCACATGAGTTGCACCCTTGATGGTTGTCTCCAGAAGCGGGGAGGATACCGCCTGCTGTACTGCCTCCATCGCTTTGTCGTCTCCTCTTGCTTCTCCGATTCCGATATGAGCGATTCCCTTGTCTCTCATAACAGTCTGAACATCTGCGAAGTCCAGGTTGATAAGAGCCGGGAGGTTGATCAGGTCTGTGATGCCCTGTACTGCCTGCTGGAGAACTTCATCTGCTTTGCGGAGAGCTTCCGGCATGGTTGTACGGCGATCTACGATCTCTAACAGCTTGTCATTCGGAATGACGATCAGTGTGTCAACAGCTTTCTTCAGATTTTCGATTCCGGACAGAGCATTGTTCATACGTGTTTTTGCTTCGAAACGGAAAGGCTTCGTAACAACGCCGACGGTCAGGATTCCCATTTCCTTGGCTGCTGCTGCGATGACCGGTGCTGCACCTGTACCAGTGCCGCCGCCCATACCACAGGTAACAAATACCATGTCTGCGCCTTCCATTAACTGTTTAACTTCTTCTATGCTCTCCTCAGCAGCCTTCTGGCCAACTTCCGGCTGTGCGCCGGCGCCAAGGCCCTTCGTAATCTTTTCACCAATCTGAAGTACTGTTGGAGCTTTGCAAAGTGTCAGGGCCTGTTTATCAGTATTTACACCAACAAACTCTACTCCTCCGATAGCCTCTTCCACCATTCTGTTTACTGCATTATTTCCAGCTCCGCCTACGCCGATTACAATAATCTTGGCTGAAGACTCGGCCTCATTTGACATAATCTCTAACAATGTACTTCCTCCTTTTATCTTCCTGATATTGTCATATCAAGCTACATATAGATATATCATATATTTTTTTCTTGAATTAATCAACTACTATTTTTGTTTTTTTATACTTTTTTCACGATTCTTCGCCATCAAAGAGTTATCCTTCTTCATCGTAATAGCCCTCTTCTTCGTCCGAATAATCGCTCTCAGAGTCGTATTCCTGGTCACTTTCGGTGCTTTCATCGTAAGAATCTTCCTCCCCGGAAGTGTCTGATTCCTCACCGGAATCACCGCTGTCTGATGTGTTTTCTGTATCATCAGATGTATTCGGATTTGCTCCTACATAATTTCCATCGGCATCGTATTCACCGACTCCGTCAAATCCTCCTGATTCGTTATAACCGCCGGTCCAGTCTCCAAAACTGTCCAGAAGTTCCTGTGTCGGTGCAGGGCCGACATAATTCAGATCAGCATCATACTCACCACTGCCGGTATAGTCGCCTTCTTCATCGTAGCCGCCTACCCATCTCTCAGTTGCAGTGTCCAGTGCTGTTGCCGGTTTTGGTCCTACATAATCGCCATTTTCATCATATTCGCCATCGCCGGTATAGTCACCATTCTCGTCGTAGCCGCCATTCCAGTTCTCGGCTGTGATCTCCACTTCCTCTGCCTCAAATGTCACAGTCTTTGAATTACGGGAAATATTTTCCATGTGCAGAATCCCCTTCTGTCCCTCAAGCTGCGGAAGAATGGCGATTGCCCTGGTCATTTTGTCCTCCAGATATTCATCCTTTCCAAGCTGTACAGTGATATCGCCATACAGAAGGCTGATTTCATAGCTGTCATCAAACATAATATGATCCGGAACCATATCATTCTTGGCAAAGATCGTAGAAAGGGCAACTGCTGTATTCAGAACCGTCTCCTTGATGGGAAGTTTCTCCTCCATCACGACCTTCTTCGGCTGGATGCCGTCAAAAAAGGCAACTTTCGTATCTCTTGTCTTGCTGCCCTCCACAAAATATCCATTACTGTCAAAGTAAACATAGCTGTCCAGATAAGGAATGCATCCTACAACGCTTTTTTCTTTGACGCTGATGATCAGTTTGTTCCTGCCGGAACGTCTGACATTAAAACTCTCAATATACGGAAGTTCTTCTGCCGCATTCTTGGAATAAAACAGCGGTGCAAGAATGGCATTGGATGTCATTGAGCCTTTAAGGATTTTTTCTTTCAGTTCATCCTCTGTATAATGGTCATTTCCTATAACTTCTACTGTTTTTACTTGAAAAAAAGTAAAGAAAAAAACAGCGGCAGCCAAAACCACAACAGCCACACTGCCTATAACCAGTTTTCGTGTACTAATATTGCTGGATGTCTTCATATATCGTAGTTCCTGTATCCTTCTTGATTTTGCCGCCAAGCCTTGAAATATCCTGGCTTATATCCTCGTAACCCCGGCGGATAAATGAATATCCTTCTACAATGGACTCACCCTTTGCCGCAAGTGCCGCAATTACAAGTGCCGCTCCCCCTCGGAGTTCCTGTGCACGTACCTTGGTGCCTTTAAGGCAAAAACTTCCGCGGATCCATGCTTTCTTCCCCTGTATCTTTATCTCTGCACCCATCCGGTTAAGTTCTTCTGCTATTTTGAAACGGTCTTCAAAAACAGATTCCTGTATGCGGCTCTCTCCCGGAATCGTCGCAAGCACTGCCATCAGAGGCGACTGCAGATCTGTAGGAAATCCCGGATATACAGCGGTCTCTGTCAGAGGGACAGGAAAACGCACCCGGCGGCTGTCCGCTACTAGTTTACCACTGTTCCATTCATATTGTCCACCCATTTTGCGATATACTTCGAGGAAAGCTGTAAGCTCTCCCTCCGGAGGATTCTCAATCTCAATCTTTCCTCTGGTGGCTGCGGAAGCACACAGATAGGTTCCTGCCACGATCCGGTCAGGTGGAACCTGCATATCTCCGCCCTTCACCGGTGCGCCGCCTTCAACCAGGATTTTTTCTGTTCCTTCTCCCTGGATCTTTATTCCCATTCTTTTCAGGAATCTGCAGAGCCAGATAATTTCGGGCTCTTTTGCACAGTTATGGATTCTTGTTTTTCCCTCTGCCGAAGCAGCGGTCAGAACCGCCTGTTCTGTCGCACCCACACTACTCCCTGCAAAAAAGATCTCGCAGCCTTTCAGCTTCCGGCATTCTGCTTCCAGAAACTCTTTCTTTTCTTCTATACATACACCGAATTCCCGCAACGCATACAGATGAAGATCCACCGGTCTTTTTCCAATCACACAGCCGCCGGGATACCCCATGGATGCCTTCCCATATCTTCCAAGCAATACACCCAGAAGTATGACTGAAGACCTCATTTTTTCTGTGTAAATCCCTGATATCTCCGTTTTATCCGCTTTTGTGCAGTCCAGGTAAAGGTCATGTTCCTGCCACCAGGTATCTGCACCAAGTGCACAGAGGATTTCTTCCATGCAGAATACATCTGCGATTTTCGGACAGTTTCTGAGTATACTGACCCCCGGATAAAGAAGTGCCGCCGCCATCATTGGAAGGGCAGCGTTTTTGGAGCCCTGGATACGGATGGTTCCATGGAGGGGTGTTCCCCCTGCTATGTGAATTTTATCCAATCGGTTCACTCCCAAAGGGCATCTTACTTTTATTATATGTCAAAAACTTTTTTCTGTGATTCTCTGTTCTGTCCATAAAATCCACACAATACAAAAGCCAGATCTGAACTTTTTGTTCAAATCTGACTTTCCTGTTTCTTCTATATTATATAGTGTTGTGAAAAATCCCAAAAATCAAAGAGTCTTTACGTATTCTTTGAACATATCTCCTCGCTGCTCATAATTGTCAAACTGTCCCCAGCTTGCACATGCAGGTGAAAGAAGGACTGCATCTCCTGCTTCCGCTTTCTGTGCACAGAACTCTACTGCTTCCTTGAGGTCCTCGCAGAGAACAATGTTCGGGCATACGCCAAGACGCTCTGCCGCTTCTTTGATCTTCTCTCTTGTCTGTCCGATCAGTACAAGATAACGCACTTTGCCGTCAAAAGCATTCAGCCATTCATCGTAGCTGGAGCCTTTGTCATAACCGCCGCCGATCAGAAGGGTCGGACGGTTCATCGCCTGGATGCCCTTGATCGCAGCATCCGGGTTGGTTCCCTTGGAATCGTTGTAATAAGCGACACCATTTTTCTCTGTGACATATTCAATTCTGTGTTCTACTGCTGTAAACTCACAGATGCTCTTACGGATACTCTCTACAGACACGCCTGCATAGTATGCCATTGCAACTGCTGCCATCACATTCTCAAAGTTATGCTGTCCCAGAAGTTTCAGTTCTCCTGTATGTACGAACGGAATCTCCGCTTCTGCGGTCTTGAGTACGATCAGATCTCCGTCCAGATAAATTCCCTCGTCAAGTTTCCTTACGCTTGAGAAATAAACAGTCTTCGGAACGATATGCTGGCCAAATTCGCGAAGTACCGGATCCTCATAATTCAGGACACAGTAGTTCTCTGGTTTCTGGTTTTTGACGATAAGTTCCTTGACGCGGATATATTCCTCCATTGTATGGTGACGGTTCAGATGGTCCTCTGTGATGTTGAGGATCGCACTGACCTGTGGTGCAAATTCTTCGATCGTCTCCAGCTGGAAACTGCTGATCTCCGCTACTGTTGTGGAATTCTCTTTCATTTCCAGTGCTTTGGAAGTGTATGGAGTTCCAATGTTTCCCACTACAAAGACAGAGTCCTCTGCATCACTCATGATCTTGCCAAGAAGGGCTGTTGTGGTTGTTTTGCCATTTGTTCCGGTGATTGCGAGTACCCTTCCCTTGCCGGTACGGTAAGCCAGTTCTACTTCTCCCCATACCGGAAGTCCCATCTCATAAAATTTCTTCACGATCGGAATATCTGTCGGTACTCCCGGGCTCAGTATAACCAGATCAAGACTTTCCAGAACTTCCTTAGGAAGCTCACCGGCATAAACAGAGGCATCCTCTGCGTGAGATACTTTCGCCAGAACCGCATCCTTGTCTGTTTTTTCGTTTCCGTCAAAAAGGATCACATGAGCTCCTGTCTCTCCCAGAAGATCTGCAGCTCCGATGCCGCTTTTGCCTGTTCCAAAGACAAGTACTCTTTTTCCCTGTAAATTCATTTTTGTTTCCTCCTGCAAACTGTCGTTATGCGGATCACAGAGCGAGAAGTGCAATCAGACACATAACTGCTGTTATGATAGAAAATACGGCTACAACTCTTGTTTCTGACCATCCACATAATTCAAAATGATGGTGGATCGGTGCCATCTTAAAAATACGTTTTCCATGTGTTTTCTTGAAGTAAGTTACCTGGATGATAACGGACAGTACCTCTACCAGATAGATCAGTCCTACCAGAAGGATAAACAATGGCATCTGCATCATGTATGCAGCTCCTGCAACAAATCCTCCGAGTGCCAGAGATCCTGTATCTCCCATGAACACCTTCGCCGGATATACATTGAACAGTAAAAATCCCATCAGTCCACCCACAACTGCACAGGTGATCGGCTCAATTCCACTCTTTGTTCCGATAGAAACAACAGTAAAGAATACTGCAACGATCAGTGTCACGCTGGATGCCAGTCCGTCCAGACCGTCGGTAAAGTTTACACCGTTTACCGTTCCAATCACGGCAAAGAAAAGTACCGGGATCGCCAGCCATCCGATATTCAGATAATGATCGGTCCAGAACGGAATACGCATTGACAGGTTTACGTCTGTATAGTTTACAAGGTAATAAGTAAACACTGCGGTTACGACCACCTGCAGAGAAAATTTCTGCCATGGAAGAAGACCGTCAGAACGTCTCAGAACTACCTTGAGGTAGTCATCCAGAAATCCGATGATACCAAATCCCAGTGTCAGAAACAGTACCGGGATCACCTTCGGGTAATCTTTTACGTAGAACAGGGATGTTACAACAGTAGCTATCAGAAAAATGATACCTCCCATGGTAGGGGTACCCGCTTTCTTCAGGTGCGACTGCACACCTTCCACACGTTCTGTCTGTCCCATCTTGAGTTTTCTCAGAAACGGGATGATGATCGGTCCCAAGATCACACTGATCACAAAGGAGATCAGTACAGGGATTACAACTTGATAATTCATCCTCACACCTCTTATCATTCTTTTGTTTTTTGTCATGTTTGATTATAAGGCTTTTTGGCGTATTTCGCAACCCTATGTTACGCTTCACTCTTCCTGATTCCTTCCATTTATCCCCATATATGGAAGAACGTTTTCAAAGATCGTCCGCACGACCGGCGCTGCGATCGTTCCGCCATAGTAAATGCCTTTGGGGTCGTGGATAATACACAGTGCCAGTACCTGGGGATTCTCAGCAGGTGCAAATCCAAGAAAAGAGGAGATATAACGGTTTGCACTTCTCGGAAGTGTCTGTGAAGTCGCTGTCTTTCCCCCGATCGTATAACCTTCGATCGCAGCATTTTTGCCAGATCCCTGCGAGACAACTTTTTCCAGAATATAACGGATTTTCTCGGAAGTTTCTTCCGAAAGGACCCCTGTCTTTACCGGATATTCCAGTTCCTGAATGACTTCTCCGTTTTCATCTTCCACCGCTACTCCAAAATGCGGCGTAATTCTTCTCCCACCGTTTATCAGGGAACTTACTGTCGTTGCAAGCTGGATCGGTGTGATCTGAAAAGACTGCCCGAACGAAACAGTTGCCAGTTCTACATTTCCCATATTTTTTGCCTGATGCATGATCGTACCTGCCTCTCCCGGAAGGTCAATACCCGTTTTTTCCAGAAGTCCAAATTTTCGGAAATATTTATAATATTTTTCCACGCCGAGCCGCAACCCTACTTCAATAAATACCGGATTACAGGAATTCTGCGCTCCTTCAACAAAATTCTGGGAGCCATGTCCTCTTCTGTTTGCACAGTGAATTCTCCTGTCATCTACCAGTTTGTAGCCCGGACAGTAAAAACGGTCTTCCATGCTCACAACTCCCTCTTCAAGTCCCGCCGCCATCGTTATGATCTTGAAAGTTGACCCCGGTTCATAAGTATCATTCAGACAGGGATTTCTCCACATCTGATTCAGAAGTTCCTGCTTCTTCTCAGAACTTAATCCTGAGGTATCCACTTCTGTATTCAGGGTAAACGGCTGGTTCAGGTCGAATTCCGGTACATTCACACAGGCATAGATTTCTCCATTCTGGGGATTCATAAGAAGAATGGACACTCTCTCCGCTTCTTTCTCTTCCATAACTTTCTTTGCCGCCTGCTGGACATATTCCTGAATGCTGATATCCAGGCTGGTACGAAGTGTGTTGCCTGCTTCTGGTTCTTCCCGGCTTTCTCCGATTCCATCCAGTTCGATTCCTCTGGCATCCGTCGTTGTGAGAATTTTTCCTGCTTCACCGCTCAAAATCTCTTCATATTGAACCTCAAGTCCGATGATCCCCTGGTTGTCTGCCCCTGTGAATCCCAGAACTTTGGAAGCAAGTGAGTGATATGGATAATATCTTTTGTAGTCTTCATCCACTTTCACACCGGAAAGTCCTGTCTTTCGGATCTCATCTCCCACAGCTTTGTCGACATTTGTCTTTATTCTTTCTATAGAAGATACTTTTTCTACTTTTTTTCGGATGCTTTCTTCTGACAGTTCCAGTTTCTGCGACAACAAAGAAATGATTTTCTCCGGTTCTTTTATCTGGCTATGGATAACAGATACCGTACAGACCGTTTTATTCGAGGCAAGAACTTTTCCTCTGGCGTCCAGGATTTTTCCCCTTGCCGCCTTGATGGAACGTTCTCTCTCATGGAGATCCTGTGCTTTCTGGTAATAATAATCCGACCGAAACCCCATCAGATACACAAGCCGTCCTGCCAGCCCAAGCATCATTGCTGCACATAAAAGAAAAACGGTCCAGACTTTGCGTTTATGAAAAGTCCTGTTTTTTTTCATAAAAAAATCCCTCCGGAGGCTGTCATATCATTATATGTCCAGCCCCCGAAGGGAATCACTGCGCTTTAATCCAGTCCTGCTTCTTCGTTGGTAAGTCCTTCGCTCTCCATGTCGTTGTCCTGCATGGTATCTTCCTCATTGTCTTCCGGCGGTCCCGGAACATTCTCATCGGAAATTGCTTCCTTGAGAGTATTATCCGTCTGTTCAGAACTGCTCGCAATAGTAGTAGTTCCCAGATTCTGTGACTTCACATACTGTCCGTTCTTATCTGTAACATATTCTCCGTTGTCCTGAAGGAGATAACCACTCTCATCGATCCTGTTGCCATCCAAATCTACAAGGTTTCCATTTCCATCTGTGAGATTTCCACTTGCATCCACGCTGCTTCCGGATACGTCCACAAGATTTCCTTTGAATCCCTCCCAGAGTTCTGTCTTCGGAATAGTACCGTCCTCGGATTCATCCGGTGTAACATTCAGATACGGAAGAAGTTCTGACAGAATTCCCTGTGCAATGTACTGAGGATATTTACTGTCTGCCTGTTCCTCTGCATTCGGCTCATCGACAACTACATACAGAAGCACCTGCGGATCATCAACCGGTGCAAAAGTAATAAAAGAAACGATATACTTCTTGTTTCCTCGTGGAAGTTTCTCCGCTGTACCGGTCTTACCGCCTGAGCTGTATCCCTGCACCTTCGATGTACGGCTGGTACCTTCCTGTACACTGGCCTGCATGTAGGATCTGATATTTGCCGAAATATCAGAAGAGATTGTCTGCTTGAGAAGCACAGGGTCAATTGTTCTGACCGTTCCACCGCTGCTGTCCTTGATTGCAGTCACAAGATGCGGCTGATAATAATATCCACCATTGATAACAGAACACATCGCACTGATCTCCTGAAGCATCGTACAGGTAAATCCCTGTCCGAATGCAGAGCAGGCAAGCTCTGTCTCTCCCATGGTATCAGTTGTATGGATAACACCGGAACCCTCATTCGGAAGATCAATTCCTGTTCGTGAACCGAAATTAAACAGTGTCTGGGCCTTAAGGAAAGATTCTGTTCCCATTCGCGCTGCAATCTGCATCATGGCATCATTACAGGAGTTCGCTATAACTTCACGGAGCGTTTCTGTTCCATGTGCATCCGGCCACACCGCACATTTAATGTAGGTATCACCATTTGCGCCAAATGTCTCTCCACCGTCGCAGTTGAACGTATCGTTTACTGTGATCTTGCCTTTCTCAAGGGCTCCCGACATTACAATCGGCTTTACAACTGATCCCGGTTCAAATGCATCTGTTACACAGAAATTGCTCCACATGGCATTGAGAGCTTCTACTGTCTTCTTATCGCTCTTTTTTAGCTCGGCAATTTCTTCTTCAGAATATACCTGAGACATATCCCTCGGATTGTTCAGATCATATCTGTCACCGCCATCCATGGCAATGATCTCTCCCGTTGATGGTTTCATCGCAATTACACCGATGTTCTTGGCTCCCATGCTTGACTTGAAACCATTGACATATTTCTCTACGATCTGCTGTGCGCCTACATCCAGAGAAGTTTCGATACTTTCACCGGAAACAGGCTCCATGATCGTCTGTTCAGCATCTGAATCATTGTTGATATATCCGTATTTACGCCCATCTGTTCCCATCAGGGTACTGTTATAATATCCCTCCAGGCCGACATCGGCTGTTTCTCTTGAAAGCGTAAATCCAATCGTATCACAGGCAAGGGCATTAAAAGGATAAACTCTCAGATAATCCTCCTCAAACCAGATTCCCTGTACATTGGAACGCTCTTCCAGTTCTTTTTCTGAAAGGCCGCTGTCCTCACCTGGATCTGCATATTCCTCGAACGCCTTCTTTTCGTCCATGGTTACTTCTTTTTTGAGGACCTGGTACTGACTGGAGCTTGTAGCAGGATCCGTAAGTCTCTTGCGGATATCATCCTCGTCAAGTCCCAGAACTTCTACCAGTGCATTCACGGTTGCATCTACGTAATCATGATCCTCATCATTGACTTCTTTGCAGTCCATGATCACTGTATAAACCTTCTGGCTTGTGGCAAGGATATTTCCGTTTCGATCGTAAATATCGCCTCTCTTTGCCGGAAGCACACTGCTCTGATATGTCTGCTGTGCCTGCAGAAGCACCCGCTTTTTGTACTTGGTTCCGCTGGTGGCATTAATATAGGTAACTCTGCCTAACAAACAAACTAAAGCTAGTATTACTACTGCAAATAGTCCTACTAGCTTCAATTCCATCGTATGATAAATTTTTCTTTGAGGTTTTCTGGTTTTCCTCGGTCTGGTATTGCTCAAATTCTCACCTCTTGCTTTCAGGAACATCCTGATACTGTCTCACATAACTGCTGCTTGGTACACTGTAGGTTCTTTTCTGCGTGTCAGAAGGATAAGTCATTCCCAAACGCCCAATGGCAATCTTCTTAATCTGGTTCAGATCTGTCTCTGAAGTCACCTGACTCTCATAAGCATCGTTTTCTTCCTTGAGCTGTGACCATTCTGTTTCGAGACTTGCAACATTCTTAATCTTGCCTGTCAGTTCAGCCTTAAGCTGAAGATAATTGACACAGCAGAACAGTACTGCCACACTCATGACTGCCAGAAATGCAACAAATCCGCGCCCCATACTCATCGCAGCCCTCTCTCTGGTACGCTGACGCTGTGGATTTACCTTTGGCTTGCCAGCTGACACTGTCCGTGTCTCAATTCTGTTATTTCCCTGAGAAGGCTTACGGGAAGCCGCCGATCTGCGTGCCGGTACTTCCTGCAGTCTCCTCACTGTATTTCCATCTACATACATTCCTCGGGCATTTCTTGCATTTACCTTGCTTTTTCGGTTTGTAACTGCCCTGTTTGTCCTCTCCATTTGCGCCTGTTCAACTCCCTGTATTGGTTTCAGTCTGAAAATCTTCGCTCAAAAATCCTTAGTTTTGCACTTTTTGATCTGGGGTTTTCTTCCTGCTCGGCTGTACCTGGAAGAATCGGCTTTCTGGTGATAACTTTTCCTTTGGATTTTTTGCCGCATACACATACCGGGAAATCGGACGGACATGTACATGGATTTTCATTTTTGCGGAAGATCGTCTTGACAATACGATCCTCCAGAGAATGGAATGTGATAATACAGATTCTGCCTCCGTCATCGAGAAGGTCGATCATTCCATCCAGTGACTCCCGCAGAACATCCAGTTCTCTGTTCAGTTCGATCCGGATTGCCTGAAAAGTCCGCTTCGCCGGATGTCCTCCGGTTGCCTGAATCTTCATCGGGATAGACTGGCGAATGATCTCGGTCAGTTCTCCGGTCGTGCGGAGCGGTGCCTGCTGTCTGGCAGCCACAATGTGTTTCGCTATATTCTTTGCAAATTTATCTTCACCGTAATCACGAATGATACGGTACAATTCTCTCTCTTCGTAACCATTGACAATATCAGCGGCGGTACGGCTCTGTCTCTGATCCATTCTCATATCCAGAGGTGCATCTACCCTGTAGGTAAAGCCCCGTTCCTCATTATCCAGCTGATAAGATGAAACTCCCAGGTCAAGAACAATTCCATTGACTTTCTGAATTCCCAGGTTATGCACTTCATTAGCCATGTAACAATAATTGCTGCGAATGATCGTCACTCTGTCCTCATAGGCAGCCAGCCTTTCACTCGCAGCAACTATTGCATCTTGGTCCTGATCTATGCCAATAAATCTCCCCTTGGCAGAAAGTCTGCGGCATACTTCACTTGCATGCCCTGCTCCTCCCAGCGTTCCATCCACGTAGATTCCTTCTGGCTTAATATTCAAGCCGTCAATGGTTTCTTCCAGTAATACAGATTTGTGTTTAAATTCCATATCCGTCTCCTGTTGGATTTCTTTCCGGCGAATGCTCAAATGATGATACCCATATCCTGCATACTTTCTGCAATACTATCCATATCATCATAATTGCAGTTCTCGCTCCACTTTTCTTTGCTCCAGATCTCGATCCGGTCCAGGTTTCCTGTGAGTACCACTTCTTTCTCCAGACCGGCAAACTCCCTCAGTGTCTGAGGTACAAGAATTCTCCCCTGCCTGTCCAGTTCACAGTTTGTGGCACCTGCTACAAAGAAACGTGTGAAGGTTCGCGCATTTTTATTTGTAAGTGGTAAGGCTCTGAGTTTTGTTTCAAATGCTTCCCATGCATCCATAGGGTAAATTGAAAGACAACCATCCAAACCTTTTGTCAGGATGAACTCTTCTCCCAGGAGTTCTCTGAACCTGGCGGGAATAATCAGGCGCCCCTTCGCGTCTATTATATGATTGTATTCTCCCATGAACATAAAACTCACCTGCTCTCAAAATACACGATTCTCCCCTTCGTGCATTTCAGGTGGAGCTGTCAGGTCTGCCACATTCCCTCCATTCCCCACCACTATTCACCACTTTCTACCACTTATGAAATTATTCTAACCCATTTACTGTTAAATTACAAGTGGGAATCTGAGTTTTTTTGGTGCAGATAAGGCTCTTTTCTGCCCTGAAAAAAGGGAAGATTTTCCCACTTCCCGTAGAAAAATCTTCCCTTTAAATTCTGTTATTTTATCTCGTCTTCTGTTTGTCCGGAATCTGAAATCGGTTTCGGTAATTCGTCTGATTTTTCTGTAATATCTGGCTCTGTTTCAGACGTTGACTCTCCTGTTTCTGAAAAAATCCCCCGAAATTCATCACTGACATCCTCAAAACTCTGCATATTCTGATAACCGCGTGACGACTTTTCTTCGGATGCATACCGTTCCTCCATCCTGCGTTTCTGAAACTTCTCACGTTTCTTTGAAAGAATACGGCGAACTGTTGCAACAATACTGAAAATCACAAAAATGCCAAGTAAAATCGGAATAAGAACAGGGAGATGCGTACCTGGGATATATGGTCTGCCCGACCGAAGCCATTCAATTCCCGCATTTCCCAGAGCATACCCTGCCAGATATCTCATGAAAATCTCACCCTGAAATTTCTTGCGCTTCGTATAGGCAAGAAGAATAACCAGAAGAAGCAGACACCACAGGCTCTCATAAAACCAGAGAGGATGTACCTGAACCCAGGAAACATCTCCGGCTTTGACCAGATGTTTCTGCATCTCTGATGTCAGTTCCATGCTCCCGACTGTCTCTACCGGAATCTGCATCGCAAAAATGCTGTCCGTAGATGTTCCGATAAATTCTCTGCTGAAAAAATTCCCCCAGGTTCCGATCATCTGACTGGATACCAGGCCGATACTGAGCGTATCTGCCATCCTTCCAAATGACAGTTTCCTGATTTTGCAGAAAACAGCCAGAGCAATCACCCCGCCTGCAAATCCGCCATAAAAGGATAATCCACCTGTACGCAGATCCCAGAGAGCACGTGTCGGTTCATCTGCAAAAAGTTTCCAGTTCAGTGCTATATAGCATGCTCTGGCACAGATTACGCCGAACACTACTCCTGGAATCAGTGCTTCCAGATAAAGATTCTGATCCTGATTCTGTCGTTTTGCCTGTAATACAACGACAGTAAGTCCAAGAAGCATTCCTGCCATCACAAGGATTCCATATATCGTGAGCTCAAATCCAAAAACCGAAACAGTTTTACCCACATATCCAAGGTCAATGCCCAGATGTGGAAAACGAATCGACATATTCATAAAACACCTTCATTATACGTTAAATCTGAACAGAATTACATCTCCATCCTGAACAATATATTCTTTTCCTTCCATGCGGACAAGTCCCTTTTCTCTTGCACCTGCATAAGAACCGCAGTCGAGAAGATCTTTGTAATTAACAACCTCTGCCTTGATAAATCCACGCTCAAAGTCTGTGTGGATCTTACCTGCTGCCTGTGGAGCCTTGGTTCCGATCTTGATCGTCCATGCACGTGTCTCATCCTCTCCTGATGTAAGGAAACTCATAAGTCCCAGGAGGCTGTAACTTGCTCTTACCAGTTTCTCAAGACCAGATTCCTTAAGTCCCAGATCCTCGAGGAACATTTTTTTCTCATCGTCATCGAGCTCGGAGATTTCTTCTTCGATCTCTGCACAGATCACGAATACTTCGCTCTTCTGCTCGGCTGCATATTTACGTACAGCCTGTACATGCTCGTTAGATGCTCCATCATCCGCAAGATCATCCTCACTTACGTTTGCAGCGTAGATCACCGGTTTCCAGGTGAGGAGATTATAAGTTCCCATCCATGCTTCCTCATCCTCAGATTCCAGTTCCATTGTGATTGCCATCTGTCCATCCTCAAGATGTGCTTTGACTTTCTGGAGGAAATCAAGTTCTTTGGCAGCTTCTTTGTCCATACGTGCTGTCTTGGTGACTTTGGCAATTCTTCTCTCAAGGATCTCGATATCAGAGAAGATCAGCTCAAGGTTGATGGTCTCGATATCTCTGAGCGGATCGATGCTTCCATCTACGTGGATGACGTTCGGATCCTCAAAGCAGCGTACTACGTGAACGATCGCATCTACTTCACGGATGTTTGCAAGGAACTGGTTTCCAAGTCCCTCACCTTTGGATGCGCCCTTTACAAGACCTGCGATATCAACGAATTCAATGACTGCCGGAGTTACTTTCTTGGAGTGATAAAAATCTCCCAGAAGTTTCAGTCTCTCATCCGGTACAGTAACAACGCCCACATTCGGGTCGATGGTACAGAAAGGATAGTTTGCTGATTCTGCACCTGCTTTTGTCAGTGAGTTAAATAATGTACTCTTACCTACGTTCGGTAATCCAACGATACCAAGTTTCATTGCTCTATTTCTCCATTCCGTTATTTATTTGATTGTATTTTTCTGCTTAATTTTAGCACACGTGTCATAAAAAGTCTATCATTTAGTCTCTTGACATGATCATGAGAAGTTTTCCTGTTTCAAAGGTGACTTCTGCTTCAGGATCTGAGATCTCATTGCTGACAGTCAGACCGCTGTCCTCAACTTTGAGAGTATAGCTGTTCAGAGGATATTTGAAGCCTTTCAGAGTTAGTCCTGTAACCTCTCCTTCGATCGGGAAGAAAGAGACATATTTCCCGAACTGCTCTTCTTTCTTAAGGATCATTCCGCTCTCGATCAGACTCATATAGTTGTATGCGTCAACAAGAACGATCTGTACCTGTTTTATTTTTCCAAGCATCAGAAGACCGAAATTTGCCATCAGATGATCGATGCGGTTTCCTGTCGCCCCCAGGATCATAATACGTTCTGTTCCCTGTTCGATCGCATAATTTGCTGCTGACTGTGTGTCGGAATCGTCCTTCTCTGGCTTCAGTCTGCGAATTTCCGTATGTTTGAGAGTTTCCATATATTTCGCGCCCTCCGCAGAAAGACTGTCAAAGTCTCCCACTGCCACATCCGGTTCCAGATCTGTTCCCATAAAGAATTCCACGCCACGGTCTGCTGCGATCAGACAGGTATTCTCTGTTTTGTTTTTTTTCAAAAAATCGAGGGCAAAATCTTTATGGATATTGCCCCCGCTTACGATGATCGTATCTTTCATATTATGCCTCAATTTAACTTTTCGCTGATATCCTGCATCTTCTGCTGGATTCTCTGTACATTTGATTCAAGATCACCATTAAACACGTAAGAACCTGCAACAAGAAGGTTTGCACCTGCACGCATTGCGGTTTCCATAGTAGAATCATTGATTCCTCCATCTACCTGAATGTCTACATTCAGTTCTTCTCTGTCTATGATCTCTTTGAGTTCCTGAACCTTTTCTGTACATTCCGGAATATACTTCTGTCCGCCAAATCCAGGCTGAACCGTCATGACAAGTACCATATCCACATCTTCCAGGAGATGGCTGATGTCATTGACCGGGGTCGCCGGTTTGATGGAAATACCAACTTTGACACCTGCATCACGAATCAGTTCGATCGCACGTTCCAGATCCTCGCACGCCTCTGCATGAATGGTAATAGAATCCGCGCCGCAGTCTACAAAATCCTGAATATAACGTTCCGGTGCGCTTACCATAAGGTGTACATCAAAAAACATCTTTGATTCTTTGCGGATAGAGCGGATCACCGGCATTCCAAAAGAAATACTCGGTACAAAATCTCCGTCCATAACATCAATATGAAGCCATTTCACTCCCTGTTTCTCCAATGTCTGAATCTGTTCGCCCAGACGGTTAAAATCCGCTGATAAAATAGACGGGCACAACTGATATTCCATTTAATATCTCCTTTTCTCTTTCAATTCTTCATATAAATTAAGATAATCTTCGTACCGGATCCTGCTGATCTCGCCCTGTTCAAGAGCTTCCTTTACTCTGCATCCCGGTTCGTGGATATGACGACAGCCCTGAAAACGGCACTGGTCATCATACTTGCGAAACTCCGGAAAATAGTCCTTGAGTTCCTGTTCTTCCATATCCATAAGATACAGGGAAGAAAATCCCGGCGTATCCATAAGAAATGTATTCTCTCCTACCGGGATAACCTGCGAATGTCTGGTCGTATGCTTTCCTCGTTTGAGTTTTCGGCTGATCTCACCTGTCTCCATCTGAACTTCTGCCTGGAGAAGATTCGTCAGAGATGACTTGCCAACGCCGGAAGGTCCTGCCACGACCGTTGTTTTACCTTTGAGGATTCTGTGAATCTCGTCAATACCCTCCTCCTCCAGTGCGCTGGTGAGAAGAACCTGATATCCACAGCTTTGGTAGGTCTGATAAAGCTCCTGTGTTTCCTTTTCTGTTGCAAGATCTTTTTTGTTAAAGCATATGATTGCCGGAATGTCTGCCTGTTCCATCATGATCAGGAAACGGTCCAGCAGCATGAAATTCGGCTTTGGATTGTCCATTGCAAAAATCACAAATGCCTGATCCACATTGGCAACTGCCGGGCGGATCAGGGAATTTTTGCGGGGGAGGATCCTGGTCAGGTTCCCCTCCCGTTCCTGTTCATTCAATACTGTAATCTCTACATTATCACCAACCAGTGGTTTCTGATTATCCTTTCGGAAAATACCCTTGGCTTTACATTCATAAAGCACTTCGTTCTCTCCGTAAACATAATAAAACCCGGCAATTCCTTTGATAATTTTACCCTGCATGAATTACTCTGCTTTCTTGAAAGTCAGTGGATAAGAACCAAGCTGCTGGAAGTTTCCGTCAATCAGCTCTGATACATACAATGTTCCTTCGCTGACTCCTGACGCACCTGTAATATCCAACGTATACGGGAATGTAATCGCCTCTCCGTCAACCACTTTAGTAGAAGTTGTTTCTCCGTTTACTTCCTGGATCAGTTCCAGACGAATTGCACCACCCTGATATCCATTTGGAGTATTCAGTGTCTGCGTACATTTCCATACTTCGCCGTTTGCAGCAGCTGTGCTCTGCTGCGCCGTATCTGCTGTGGAAGCACTGTCTGTTGTTGTATCTGTTGTAGTTGTTGTATCTGCCGGAGCCTGATTGCCGCTGCTTACTACGATAGAGATCGTTTCATCCGGATTGCCGTATGCGGTGTCCCCATCCTCTGAAGTTGCAGATGGATCCTGTGAGATGACCTGTCCTGCCGGCACTTCACTGCTCTGCTGTTCTGTAATCTGAATGTCTGCCCATTTACCAAGTGTAGTGATCGCTTCATTCTTAGTCATTCCTACTACATACGGAATCTGTGCAGTATCACCATAATCCAGACCACGGCTGACTGTCAGGGTTACTGATCCGCCTGCTGTCATGCTTGTGCCAGCTTCCGGTGATACGGCCATAACATATCCTGGTTCTGTAAGCGGCCATCCACTGTCATCTGCTTCACTGTATTCTTTCTGTACGGTTACAGTAAGTCCAAGATCTTCCAGCGTCTGCTGCGCATCTACTCCTGTCTGGCCGGAAACACCTGGTACTGTGATTTCCTGCTGACCTTTACTGATATAATATTTCAGAGTTGTATACTGTTCAACTTTGGTTCCTGCCGGAATATCCTGAGAAGAAATTCGTCCCTTTTCCTGCGTGGAGTTCTCTTCTCCCATCATCTGCTTGCCAAGCTTTTCTTCTTCCAGAAGAGTAGAAGCCTCTTCCTCTGTCTTGCCTACCAGAACCGGAACAGTAACCATTCCGTCTTCGTCTGCTGTATCTGCTGCCTGTTCTGTCTGCGGTGTGGTTTCTGCCCCATCACTTCCGATGATGCCGGCAGCCTTGCCGATCACAAAAATTGCCCCCACCAGGACAACTGCGCCTGCAAGAAGTGCAACGATAGTTACTGCTGAGTTCGGTCCCTTTTTCTTCTTTTTCCTGTCAGATTTCTTACCAGCCGGAGTTTCCTCATAGTCCTCGTCATCGCTGTCATAATCTGTATCATAAATTTCATCTTCCAGATCTTCTACATCTGATTTCTTTGAAGATGCACGTGGAGTATTCTTGATTTCTCCCAGTTCTTCGTCTGAAATCACCACTGTCTTGGCTTCATTGTCCACGGAAGATAATGTCACAAAATTTCCCTGAGGATCGATCAGTGAATGTTTCAGGTCTGCAATGACATCTTCCATTTTCTCGTAACGGCGGCCAACACTCTTCTGGGTACATTTCAGGATGATCTGCTCCAGACTGTATGGAAGATTCTCTGTGTACACACTCGGCGGTACCATCTCTTCCTGCAGATGCTTGATCGCAATAGCTACTGTAGTATCTCCGTCAAACGGAACCCTGCCTGTGACCATCTCATAAAGTGTGATACCAAGAGAATAGATGTCACTCTTCTCATCACTGTATCCGCCGCGCACCTGCTCCGGTGAGCTGTAGTGTACAGATCCCATCACATTGGAGCTGATCGTATTGGAAGATGCGGCTCTCGCGATTCCGAAATCTGTTACCTTTACTTTACCATCTGTAGAAATGATGATATTCTGCGGTTTGACATCACGGTGTACGATTCCATGGTTATGTGCTGCTTCCAGTCCCATAGATACCTGAATGGCAATACTGGTCGCTTCTTTGATGGAAAGTTTCCCCTTCTTGGCAATATATTCCTTAAGAGTGATTCCTTCGATCAGCTCCATGACGATGTAATATACACCGCCGTCATCTCCTACATCAAATACATTGACGATATTCGGATGTGTAAGGCCGGCTGCTGCCTGTGCCTCGCTGCGGAATTTGCGGATAAAAGTTGTATCCTCTCTGAATTCCGGTTTTAATACTTTGACCGCAACAAAGCGGTTGAGTTTATGATCCTTTGCTTTATAGACATCGGCCATTCCGCCGGTACCTATTTTTCCTAAAATTTCATAACGTTCTGCTATGATCGTTCCCGTCTTTAACATTTTTCCACCTCATTCGTGAATGGTTCTACCAGTACAACTGCAATATTATCCTTACCACCGTTCTGGTTGGCTTCTCTCAGAAGTCTCTCACCCTTCTGCGGCAGTTCCTCATTCTGGTTCAGTATAATTTCTTCGATTTTGCTGTCTTCTACCATATTGCTCAGACCATCGGAACACATAAGGATGGTACTGCCCGGTTCCATCTTCAGGTCAAAAAAGTCAATATCTACGGTTCTCTCTGCACCAAGTGCTCTTGTGATGATGTTTTTGTCCGGATGATTTCTCGCCTCTTCCCGCTTGATCTCTCCGAGTCTGACCATCTCTTCTACAAGTGAATGATCCCTCGTAACCTGGCGAATCTTTCCCTGGATGATATACAGGCGGCTGTCACCAACATTTGCCACATATAGATAATGGCCTACGACCGTAGCCACCACGATCGTCGTTCCCATCCCGCGCAGTGCTTCTTCTCTCCTGGCGCATTCAAGGATCTCTGTGTTGGCTTTCTCAATGGCATGACGAATCACCTTGATTGGGTTGAAATCTGCATCCTTTTGAATCTCTTCTACCAAAGTCTGAACGGCATGAGAGGAAGCGTAATCTCCCGCATTATGACCGCCCATTCCATCGGCAACAACGAACAAATTCTGGAGATTTCCTACAGGGGTTTCGGAAACGAACACATAGTCCTGGTTCATCTTCCGCTTCTGCCCTACATCCGTAGCTGAATATACCCTCATGTCACTTCTCACTTTCTGTTTTTTCCATGTAACGTTTTCTTAACTGACCACAGGCACCGTCAATATCGCTGCCCATTTCCCTTCTAATAGTACCATTTATTCCGTATTTTTCAAGATTTATTTTGAAATTCTCAACAGCCTGTCGGGTAGAACGCACGAAAGAACGCTCTCTGACCGGATTGACCGGGATAAGATTTACGTGACAGTTCAGTCCCTTAAGACGGCCTGCAAGCTCTTTTGCATTCTCTTTACTGTCATTTACGCCTGCTACAAGGCTGTACTCAAAGGTGATCCTTCTGCCTGTCTTGTCAAAATAATTCCGACAGGCTTCCAGAAGCTCATCGATCGAGTATTTATTGGCGATCGGCATAAGCTCGCGCCTTTTCTCATCGTTCGGCGCATGAAGAGATACAGCAAGCGTCATCTGAAGTTTCTCGTCTGCAAGCTTGTAGATCTGTGGAACAAGGCCGCAGGTAGATACTGTCAGGTTCCTCTGGCTGATGTGGATACCGCCTTCTTCCGTCAGGATATGTATGAAGCGAAGAAGGTTATCATAGTTGTCCATCGGCTCGCCGGTTCCCATCACAACCACATTGGATATACGCTCGCCAAGTGATGTCTGGATTCTGTAGATCTGATCCAGCATCTCTGACGGAAGCAGGTTTCTCGTAAGTCCGCCGATCGTGGAAGCACAGAATCTGCATCCCATACGGCACCCCGCCTGAGAAGAGATACAGACAGAGTTGCCGTGCTTGTATTTCATAAGAACACTCTCGATCATATTTCCATCAGACAGGCGGAACAGATATTTCCTGGTGCCGTCTATCTTGGATATCTGGACATCCAGTGTCTCCAGAACCGTGATCGGATACTGCTCCAGCTTCTGCCTGAGGCTCTTTGGAATGTTTTCCATTTCGTCGTAAGAAGTGACCAGATGCTCGTGCAGCCAGCTGTAGATCTGCTTTGCGCGGAAAGGTTTCTCTCCGAGTTCTGCCATAAGCCCCTTCAGTTCTTCGACGGTCATTGATTTTATGTCTGTCATTTTTATTTCCTTCTGAATTTTGCCATAAAGAATCCATCCGTTCCGTGAACGCCTGGAAGCAGCTGCAGGTAGCCGAGGCTGGTCGTTTCGGATTTGAGTTCATCCGGAACAAACTCATCAATGCTTTCCAGTTTGAATGGATGGTTGTTCATAAACCACATCATATTTTCTTCGTTTTCTTCTTTGGCGATCGTACAGGTACTGAAGATCAGAACGCCGCGCGGCTTCACATACTCTGCTGCCTTGTCCAGAATGTTTCTCTGGAGGATCACCAGTTCTTCCTCTTTCTGTGCAGTAGAACGATATTTGATCTCTGGTTTCTTACCGATCACACCGTAGCCGGAACATGGTACATCTGCAAGTACGATATCTGCCTTGCACTCAGATTCCACATCGAACACTGTCGCATCCTGCACATGTGCCTGTACATTGATGGAGTCGGTGCGGTGGATATTTTCCTGGATCAGTTCAACCTTATACCGGCTGACATCTCTTGCATCCACGGTTCCAAAGCCTTCCATCTTGTCTCCCAGATGAATGCTCTTACCGCCCGGTGCCGCACACATGTCGATGATATAATCACCTTTCTGCGGGTTTGCGATCTCGGAAACAAGCATGGAGCTTACATCCTGTGCCACGATCTTACCCTCGATAAATGCATCCAGTGCAAGAATGTGGTTATAATCAGAAATCCTGAATGCATACGGAAGATACGGCGCCGGTTCTACCTTTACACCCTGGTTTCGGAGGCTTTCGCAGGTCTCCTCTACAGAATTCAGATATGTACGGCAGCGTACAGTGATCGGTTTTTCTTCCAGAAAATCCGCCAGCATCTTCTCTGTGACTTCCTCGCCATAATCATTCAGCCAGCGCAGAACAAGTGGTTCCGGCATGGAATATCTGACAGAAAGATAACGGACCAGATTTACCTTTCTCGAAGGATATTCAAGTTCATCCATCTGTCTCGCTATCGTCCGGAGCACGCCGTTCACAAAAGGTTTCAGGTTGTAAAATCCCTTTCGCTGGGCAAGTTTCACAGCCTCATTGCAAACTGCGCTGTCCGGCACTCTGTCCATGAATTTCAGCTGATACACCGCGCTCCTGAGGATCTCACGGATCGGCGGTTTCATCTTGTCCACGGTGATCTTTGAAAAAGAATCTATTATATAGTCAATGAGGATCCTGTATTCCAGAGTCCCCTCACAGACTCTGGTAATAAAGGCTCTCTCCTGCTTCGGAAGGAACTGATATTTGGAAAGCGCATTGCGGATCGCAATATGGCTGTGTTCTCCTTCTTCATTGATCTGAAGGAGGATCTCCAATATCATTTCTCTTGTATTGATACCACTAGTCATCTCGTCTTCCTCCTGCCAGTATCACAAGTCTCAAAAGTTGTAAAATAGATGCCGCAAGTGCTGCAACATATGTCATGGCAGCTGCAGTCAGCACCTTGCGGGCTCCCTTTGTCTCATCTGCCCCAAGGATTCCTGTGCTCTGAAGCATCTTGAGTGCTCTTGCAGATGCATTGACCTCAACAGGAAGTGTCACAAGCTGAAACAGCACTGCCAGTGAAAACAGCACGATACCTGCTGTTACCAGCGGGCGGATGCCTGCAAAAAGTCCGATCAGAAACAGCGGCCAGGAAAGACTGCTTCCGATATTTGCTGCCGGAACGATCGCGCTCCGCATCTCCAGCGGTGCATAGTTGGTCGCATGCTGGATGGCATGACCACACTCATGTGCTGCAACTCCGACTGCTGCCAGAGAAGTCTGACCGTAAATATCCTGGGAGAGATTTACCGTCTTTGTCCGCGGATCATAATGATCTGTCAGGCTTCCAGCTACCGGTCTTACCTGTACATCTGTAATCCCGGCACTGTAAAGGATCCTTCTGGCTGCTTCTTCTCCGGTAAGTCCTGATGCGCTTCTTACTCTCTTATAACGGGCAAAGGTGCTTTTGAGCTTTGCAGATGCCGCGAGAGACAGAAGCATTCCGATGATCAGAAGAAGATACGTCCAATCAAATCCATAGTATCCATATCCGTACATATTATCACTCCTTATGATCTGTCAGCATGGTTTCCTCAGTTACCTGATAGCCGCGAAGGAAAGCATCTGTTTCCATACGCTTCTTTCCCTCAAGCTGTACTTCGCGAAGGACGAGAACATCTTCTCCACAGGCTACGTGGATTCCTGTTTTATCCACCGCTGTGATCGTTCCCGGTGTGGTTTTTCCACCATTTGCGCCCTTTTCTACTGTGGATTTCCATACTTTAAGTGTTTTTCCATTGAGGAAGGTGTAGGCGCTCGGCCACGGGTTCAGGCCGCGGACCAGTCTCTCAAGTTCTTCGGCACTCTTTGAAAAATCCATAAGTCCCATTTTCTTGGTGATCATCGCTGCATACGGGGTCGGGCTTTCCTCCGGCTGTTTCTCATAAGTAGCAGTTCCGTTCTCTATAGAAGGAAGTGTCTCCATCAGAAGATCAGCCCCTGCCTGTGCAAGTTTATCAAAAAGACTGCCGCCTGTTTCCTCTGTCTCGATTGGTACAACGATCTTGGAGATCATATCTCCGGTATCCAGACCGGTTCCCATTCTCATGATCGTCACGCCGGATTCTTTCTCTCCGTCAATGACTGCCTGCTGGATCGGTGCTGCACCTCTGTATTTCGGAAGCAGGGAAGCATGGATGTTGATACATCCATATTTCGGAAGATCCAGGATTGTCTTCGGGATGATCTGTCCAAAAGCTGCCACAACGATGATATCCGGTGCAAGTCCTGTAAGTGTCTCCACAAATTCCGGATCACGTACTTTGGCCGGCTGGTAAACCGGAATTTCATGTTTCATGGCTTCTTCTTTGACAGGAGTTGGCATAAGTGTCTTGCCTCTTCCCTTCGGTTTGTCCGGCTGTGTCACAACTGCCGTGACCTCATATCCGGCTTTTACCAGTGCGGCAAGCGGCGGCACTGCAAAATCCGGAGTTCCCATATAAACTATTTTCATAATATGCTCCTTTTTTCGTCTGTTATTCGAAATCCTCAAATTCCTCATCCTCGTCATAGCTGGTTCTGTGAAGTTCTCCTTCTACCAGGTCTGTGTACATCTTGCCATCGAGGTGGTCGATCTCATGGCAGAAAGCTCTTGCGAGAAGTTCTGTTCCTTCGTAGATCACTTCTTCCATGTCTTCGTTCATTGCCTTTACTTTGACATAGTTCGGACGGGTCACCTGTCCTGCCATGCCCGGAACGCTTAAGCATCCTTCGTCTCCTGTCTGTTCGCCGGAGGTTTCAAGAATCTCCGGATTGATCAGGACGATCGGACCATCCCCGATATCAATAACTACGATTCTCTTGAGGATTCCGACCTGCGGTGCTGCAAGTCCTACTCCCATCGCTTCATACATGGTATCAAGCATGTCATCTACTAAAGTTACGATCTTTGGTGTAACTTCCTTTACCGGTTTGCTTACCTTTCTCAGTACCGGATCTCCTTCTGTTCTGATTGTTCTGAGTGCCATTTCTTTCTTCCTTTCTTTTGTCCTTTATATATTAGTGTACTGTATCACTCACATTTCGCAGAATGACGCAGTACACTAGCTGTAATCAAACTGTATATATAATTTCCGGAAACCGGAATTTACTTCGATATATTTTTCTGCTTTATCCTTGATGTCCATCAGCACACGTTCTTCCTGATGTTTCAGGTAGATGACCTTGTGGTAGACATCGTTGATCTTCCCGACGGATGCATAGGCAGGACCGATCACGTGAAGGTGGTATTTTTCCCCGATCCGTTCTACGAATCGTCCGAGATAATCCATGCCCTGGCTCAAAAGTTCCTCATCTTCTCCCGCAGCAAGGATCGACAGCATATGTGCCGCCGGCGGATAATCCATCAGAAGACGGTAGCTCATCTCCTCGCGGTAAAAAGCTTCATAATCCTGGGTTGCCGCGGTCTGGATACTGTAATGTTCCGGATGGTATGTCTGGATCACTGCCTCTCCCGGCTTATTGCCCCGTCCAGACCTTCCAACTGCCTGAGTCAGAAGCTGAAATGTCCTCTCTGCACAGCGATAATCGGCCGCATTCAGAGAAAGGTCAGCCGCCACTGCACCAACCAGAGTCACATCCGGAAAGTCGTGTCCCTTGACGATCATCTGGGTTCCCACCAGGATATCCGCTTCATGGGCGGCAAAAGATGACAGGATCTGCTCATAACTTCCTTTATTTCTTGTAGTGTCGTAATCCATGCGGAGAACACGGGCTTTCGGAAAAGTCTTGTGAAGGACCTGTTCGATCTGCTGTGTTCCCGCTTTGAAACCGCCGATATAAGGCGAACCACAGGACGGACACTGCTCCACACGCGGTCTCTCATAGCCACAGTAGTGGCAGACCAGCTTTCCATTGTTATGTTCTGTCAGTGCGACATCGCAGTGTGGACACTTAAGAGCCTCCCCACAGGAACGGCAGGAAACAAAGCCCGCGTACCCGCGCCTGTTCAGGAACAGAATGGACTGCTCATTATTTCTCAGACGTTTCTCCAGGGAACCCTTCAGTTTACGGCTCAGGATCGAACGGTTCCCTGCTTTTAATTCTTCCCTGAGATCCACAACCGATACTTCCGGAAGCGGACGATCCTCAAAGCGGGCCGTCAGCTTCGTCAGCAGATATTCGCCGGAAACCGCCCTGCTGTATGCTTCCAGGGACGGCGTCGCTGAACCAAGGACCACATGTGCACCTTCCTGCGCTGCCCTCTGCACAGCCACCTCTCTCGCATGATAACGTGGACTGTTCTCACTCTTATAAGTCTGCTCATGTTCCTCATCAATTATGATAAGTCCCAGGTTGGAAAAAGGTGTAAAAAGAGCGGAACGCGGTCCCACCATGATCTGGATTTCTCCGCGCTTTGCTCTTCGAAACTGGTCATACCGCTCACCCATGGACAATCGTGAATTCAGGACCGAAACCTTCTCTCCAAACCATCCATAAAATCTGCGTACTGTCTGGTATGTCAGGGAAATCTCCGGGATTAGTACGATCACCTGTTTTCCCTGTGCTACTACCTGCTCGATCAGTTTCATATAAACCTGCGTCTTGCCGCTTCCGGTGACACCGTGGATCAATACCGGACGCGGAGTTTCCTTCTGCCATTCCTCCTGGATCTGGCAAAGGACTTCCTGCTGTGCCTCAGTAAGACTTGACAGTTTCTCCCTTGGGATCGAACCTTCCTCTATCGGAATGCGGTAAATTTCATCCTGCTGGATATGGACAAGTCCCTGCTCAACGAGAGGTGCGATCACTGCCGCAGTCATGCCCAGTTCTTTCGAAGCTCTGGTATAGTCAAGTTTCGGTTCCTCGCAGAGTGCCCGAAGAAGTCTCGCTCTCGCTTTACATCTGCCTTTTTCGAGATTTTGTGCAAGGGCAAGGGCTTCTTCTCTGTCAATATTGAGAAGAACATAGCGTTTTTCTTTGGATTTGACTTTTTCTCTTACTGGAAGGACCGTCTTGAGTGCCTGTGCCATCGTGGAACCATATCGTTCTTTCATCCATGCAGCAAGGGCGATCAGTTTTTCCTCTGTTGTTTCCTCGCTGCTGCAGATTTCCTTAAACGGTTTGATCTTTACCGGGGCCAGCTTGGGCTCCCGGGAAAGTCCGATCACATAACCTCTGCGCTCATGATTTCCATTTCCAAAAGGAATGGATACCACCATTCCTATATGGATCTGGCTTTCCAGTTCCTGCGGAACGCGGTACTGAAAACTCCGATCCAGTTTCTCATGGGAAATATCTACAATGATATCTGCATACATCATTGATCTTTTTCCTGATCCTCCTTCAGAATCTCTGCGATCAGAACTCTTTCATCCATAGGATACTTCTTTCCTTTGATCTCCTGGTAATCTTCATGTCCCTTTCCGGCAAGGACAATGATATCGCCCGGCTCTCCATGATGGATCGCATAGGCGATCGCTTCCTTACGGTCACAGATCTCTACGTATTTGCCGTTTGTTTTGGCAATTCCTGTCTTGATGTCGTCGATGATCGCCTGTGGCTCCTCGAATCTCGGGTTGTCTGAAGTAATGATAGTCAGATCTGCCATTCTTCCGGAAACCTCACCCATTTCATAACGACGGGATTTTGCACGGTTTCCTCCACAGCCGAACAGGCACACCAGTCTGTGCGGATGATATTCTCTCAGAGTTGTGAGAAGACTCTCCAGCGCCATCGCATTGTGTGCATAGTCGATCATCAGAGTAAACTCATCGGATACCTTGATCATCTCGATACGCCCTTTGACTCTCGCTACTTTGAGAGCTTTGATGATGTTTTCCTGGGAAACCTTGAAATGACGGCAGATGGCGATCGCAGTCAGGGAATTGTAAATGCTGAATTTACCTGGAATATCGATTTCTACCGGGAAGTCCATAAGACCTTTGACATGGTAGGAAATTCCCAGATATCCCTTGCCGCCGACCATATGTGCATCTTCTGCGCGAAGGTCTGCCTCCGGTGAAAATCCATAAGTCTCCAGATTGCAGGTATGGCCTTCGATAATCTTCTCAAAGTGCTCATCATCGCGGTTTACGATGCCGACTTTGCACTGGCGGAGAAGCATGGATTTGCAGGCAAGATAATGTGCGAAATCTCTGTGCTCGTTCGGTCCGATATGATCGGGTTCGATATTTGTAAAGATACCGTAGTCAAAAACAAAGCCCTGTGTTCTGTGAAGCATCAGTCCCTGTGAAGAAACTTCCATTACTACACAGTCACATCCTGCATCTACCATCTTGCGGAAATATTTCTGAACGACAAAAGATTCCGGAGTTGTGTTGGCTGCCGGGATCACCTCGTCACCGATGATCGCCTCGATGGTTCCGATCAAGCCGACTTTGTATCCGGCGTTTTCAAGGATGGATTTGACCATGTAGGTGGTTGTGGTCTTTCCTTTGGTTCCTGTGATTCCGATGGTCTTGAGCTGTTCTGCCGGATGTCCGAAATATGCGGCAGAAATGAACGCCATTGCATAGCGTGTATCTTCTACCTTGATCACAGTGACATCCTGCGGTGCTTCCACATCGTCCTGGACTACCAGTGTCTTTGCTCCTTTCGCAACTACATCCGGTACAAATTTATGTCCGTCCACAACTGCACCTTTGATACAGATGAACAGAGAATTCTCGATCACTTTGCGGGAATCATACTCTACAGTACTGACTTCCTGCTCCACGCTGCCCTGGCAGCAGGTATATTCCAATCTCTCTAATAATGATGAAACTTTCATATTTATTCTGATCCTCCTCACTTCGGGATATACTCCATTATAGGATATCACAGGTCGAAGTCTTTTTCAATGTCCGGTCTGTGTCCGTTTTTTATAAAAAGCGGTCCGAATTTTTTCTTGTCATATCCTGTAATGGGCTGTATAATAGTAGCGTAAAATATATGAAACAGGGGAGCTGGCTGAAGCTGGCTGAGAGGAAACTGACTGGTTTCGACCCATAACCTGATTTGGATAATGCCAACGTAGGGAAATACCGAAGATTTTTCAGGAGAATTTCCCCGCGGATTTCTCCTTTTTTTGCGCTAATTTTTCAGACCAGATGTTTCATAATTAACAAAGGAGGTCAAACCAATGTCAAAGAGCAATACACATGCCGCACAGAAGCTCGCCGTTGCCGGTGTACTGACAGCAGCAGCCGTAGTTGGAAGCTTCTTAAGTGTTCCGGTTGCCGGAAGCAAATGTGCTCCGGTACAGCATATGGTCAATGTATTCTCTGCCGTCCTTCTCGGACCGTGGTGGGGGATCGGCATTGCATTCTGTGCAAGCCTGATTCGAAATCTGCTCGGGATCGGAAGTTTTCTTGCTTTTCCGGGAAGCATGGTCGGAGCCCTGTGCTGTGGACTTATGTACCATTTCACCAGGAAATTAAGTCTCACCTGTGCTGCGGAAGCACTTGGAACCGGCGTTCTCGGCGGACTTGCCGCTTACCCGGTTGCACGTTTCGCCATGGGACTTGCCCCTGCCGGATTTACGGTATACATGATCCCGTTCTTTATCTCCACTCTGGCAGGCAGCATCCTCGCCTATGTGCTTCTCCGCATCTTCGAGAAAAGCCAGGTGCTTGACACAGTAATGAGGTAATTTATGGAAAGAAACGAAATTCTGGCTGCGATCCTTAGGAAACAACCAAAGATCCACTGTCTGACCAATCCGGTCACGATGAATGATGTTGCAAACATCCTTCTCGCTGCCGGCGGAAGTGCCGTGATGGCGCAGGATGAACAGGAGGCTGCTGAGATCACTACTTTCTGTCAGGGAACCCTTCTCAACACCGGTGTCCCTGATGAAGCCAAGATCCGGGCGTGCATCCTTGCCGGGAAACGTGCCAATCAGCTTGGTCATCCTGTTGTTCTCGATCCGGTCGGTGTGGGCGGAAGTTCTTTTCGCCGGAGAGAACTCCGGAAGCTTCTGGATCATGTGCATCCGGCTGTGGTCCGCTGCAATCAGGAAGAAGCGGCTGTACTCTGTTCTTTTCATTCGGAACAGGAAACACATTTTTCCCACGGCGGCGTGGAAAGCAGCCTGCATATGGATGCGCAGGACCTGACACAACTCGCGCGGACTGCTGCCAGACTTTATAACTGCACCTTTTTTATTACAGGAAAAACAGATGTCGTATCAGACGGCGAACAGACCATTTTGCTTAGTGGCGGCGATCCAAGGCTCTGCCGGATCACGGGCGGCGGCTGCATGCTCTCTGCCCTGTGTGCCCTGTTCTGTTGCAGCGAAGCATCTGCCTTCGAGGCAGCGTCCACGGCCGGTCAGCTCTGGAAGGAAATTTCAGAGGAAGCCGGAAGACATACAGATCAGAATAGCGGCGGCATCGCACAGTTCCACATGTCACTCATGGATATGACCGAGCAGAAAATATTTTTTTCCGCTCGTTTATAAAAAAATTATTTGCAACAGGAGGAGAACCACTATGAAAAAGAAAACAGTACTGACTATCGCAGGAAGCGATTCCAGCGGCGGCGCAGGCATTCAGGCGGATATCAAGGCGATCACCATGAACGGTGTCTACGCTTCCAGTGTGATCACTGCCCTGACTGCCCAGAACACTACCGGAGTATATGGGATTCTGGAAACACCGGCTGATTTTATCGCCGCACAGATGGATGCCGTATTTTCTGATATTTTCCCGGATGCCGTCAAGATCGGCATGCTTCCGTCCCCGGAGGCTATGGAATGTGTTGCTGCCAAACTCCGCCAGTACAAACCGGAACATATTGTCCTGGATCCGGTCATGGTGTCTACAAGCGGACATCGTCTGATGGAACCGGAAGCCGAAGAAACACTCAAGGCAGAACTTTTCCCGCTGGCAGAGCTCATCACACCGAATATCCCGGAGGCTGAGGTTCTGACCGGACTTCTCATCAATGATGACAGTTCCATGGAACACGCATGCCGGGAGCTTTTTGCAAGATTCCACTGTGCGATTCTTCTCAAAAGCGGACACAGAACCGACCATGCAAACGATCTCCTCTACACCGGAGACGAAACGCTCTGGATCAAAGGTGAACGTATTGACAATCCGAATTCACACGGAACAGGCTGCACGCTTTCCAGCACGATCGCAGCCAATCTCGCCAAGGGATATTCCCTCGGTGATGCTGTTGCCAAAGCCAAGGAATATCTTACAGAAGCACTCCGGGTAAACCTTGATCTCGGAAATGGTCACGGACCGGTAGACCATGCCCTCGGTGGACAGCATACTTCTTATTTTTACAATTAAACACTTTTAAATTTTACATAAACAGGAGGAAACTTATGACTCAGTATACAACTCAGATGGATGCCGCAAGAAAAGGCATCGTAACACCACAGATCAAAACCGTTGCAGAAAAGGAACACATGCCTGTAGAAAAAATGATGCAGCTCGTAGCAGAAGGTAAGGTTGCCATCTGTGCGAACAAACACCACACCTGCCTGAACCCGGAAGGTGTCGGAAGCATGCTCCGCACCAAGATCAATGTAAATCTTGGTGTATCCAGAGACTGCAAGGATTATGACATTGAAATGCAGAAAGTCATGAAAGCCGTAGACCTCGGTGCTGAAGCGATCATGGACCTCTCCAGCCATGGAAACACACAGCCATTCCGTCAGAAACTGACACATGAATGTCCGGCAATGATCGGAACTGTTCCGGTATATGACAGTGTCATCCACTATCAGAGAGACCTCTCTGAACTGACTGCTCATGATTTCATCGATGTGATCCGTCTGCACGCAGAAGATGGCGTTGACTTCGTTACTCTTCACTGTGGAATCACCCGCAAGACTATCGAACAGATCAAGAAGCACAAACGTAAAATGAATATCGTAAGCCGTGGCGGAAGCCTTGTCTTCGCATGGATGAGCATGACCGGCGAAGAAAACCCGTTCTATGAATACTTCGATGAGATCCTTGATATCTGTGAAGAGCATGATGTGACGATCTCCCTCGGAGATGCCTGCCGTCCGGGATGCCTTGCTGACGCTACTGATGTATGCCAGATTGAGGAGCTTGTCCGTCTTGGTGAGCTCACCAAACGCGCATGGGATCACAACGTACAGGTTATGGTCGAGGGACCGGGACACGTTCCTCTCGATCAGGTTGCAGCCAACATGAAAGTACAGCAGACTATCTGCATGGGTGCTCCATTCTATGTACTTGGACCTCTCGTTACAGATATCGCACCTGGCTATGACCACATCACAGCAGCGATCGGTGGTGCCGTTGCCGCTATGAACGGAGCTGCTTTCCTCTGCTATGTAACACCGGCTGAACATCTGGCACTTCCGAATGTTGATGATGTTAAACAGGGAATCATCGCTTCCAAGATCGCAGCCCATGCGGCAGATATCGCCAAAGGTATCCCGCACGCCAGAGATATCGATGACAAGATGGCTGATGCACGCCGTGTTCTTGACTGGGATGCACAGTTTGCCTGCGCCCTCGACCCGGAGACAGCCAAAGCGATCCGCGACGACCGTCTTCCGGAGGACGACCACAGTGATACCTGCAGTATGTGCGGTAAATTCTGTGCTGTTCGAAGCATGAACAAAGCTCTTGCAGGAGAACACATTGATATCCTGTAATCTGTAATCTTATTTAATCTAGTTTCGCATCCGGCTGCGCACCCAGCCAGCCGCGAGAAGGGAACCGGGGATCATCATGAGCCACAGGACAGGCTTCATGGGATCCCCGGTTTTTGGATGCGTGGAAGCTGCCTGCCCTTTTTTCTCTGCATTCTGGTTTGGTGCACCTTCATCTGAAACTGCCTCTGGTTCTGGTGTTGGTGTCTCTGCTGTCCTGTATACCTCGATCTCAGTCTTTGATGTTACTTTTCGTTCCCCTGTTTCTGTTGTTGTCACGCTGACCTCATTTACAAGTTTCTGGTCTTTCAGTTTCTCCGGAAGCGTCACCTCCGCCAGAAGCCCCACAGAACACCCTGGCTCGATCTTCTCGATCCGTGCTTTCGTCCTGGCTTTGTTCAGTACGATCCCTTCTGCTTCCAGAAACCGCACCGAAACATTCTGAAGCTGAAATTTTTCTGTCGTTACCACGGAGTGAAGTGTCCTCTCCCCGGTGTTTCGGATGCATATCTGAAAAGTGACTTTATCTCCCGGCACTGCCATTGTGCGGTCAGCCGTCTTTGTGACCTGAAAATCTGCTTTGAGCGGGAGGATTTCTGTCTCACTGCTTTGTTCCACTGAGACAAGGCTTCGAAGTTCGCCCGTTTCTTCCTCTTCATACTCTGCAGTTCCATTCAGATACAGGCAGATCTTTCCCGACTGTGTCTCTGGAAGCTGTACAGAAAAATAAAATTCTTTTTTTATCCCTGTTTCCAGCTTTTCCAGTTTCAGGTTCTTTTCCTGGATTTCTGCATCTTCCGCTTCTTCCCATGTTCCCTCCAGCGATGTATCCGAAAAAGTGCTCTGAAGACAGATGTTTTTGAGAGGACATTTGCCCGTGTTTTCCACTGAGATCGTATAGAGCAGTTCTTTCCCTGCTTTGATCTGGGTCTGCTGCGGGGTTATCCACATTTTGTACGATGGTGTCTGATCCTTTTCCTCCGAATCGGTGAACGGCGGTATATCTGTTGCAGTGGGAGATTCTGTAATTTCCGGTATTTCGGTTATTTCCAGAGTTTCCGCTGCTTCCATTGTCCTTATCTCATCCACCACTTCTGCCAAATCCAGCTCCTGTTCTGTCTCAGACTCTTCGGGCGGATTTATTTCTTCCGCATCTTCCAGAAAAATATCACTTTCCGCCAACTCTGCTCCCAGAACCGCACTCCCACTTCCCATCAGAAGCGAACAGGACATGATAAGGGCTGCACCTGTCATTTTCCAGTTTCTCCATATTTTATTTTTCATAAAAACATACTCCTTTTTACTCTGCTTTACTGTTGTTTCTGTCCAGGAATATGTTCACACAGTCATAGGCATCTCCCCTTCCGTTCTGTTTACAGATCTAATCAAAAATGGAATGTTTTCGTCGAACGACGATAAGAAAAAATAACTCTCAAATGGAATCCTGCGAAATAAGATTCCGACTTAATGAATGTAACATGTTCTGCTCATATATACAAGGATATCCTGTAATTATAAAATTTATTTAAGATTTATTTATAAAATTTCGATTTCTTTTAGAATCCGTACACAGTTTGCACACATTTATTTCTTATAATAGGTCTTGGATAGATGAATAACCACTCTCTATCTCCCCCCTCAAAAAAGTTAAGGAAACAGGTCGCCTGAGTTCAGGCGGCTTTTCCTTATGTCTTTATTTCTCCGGTGCAGGCGGGTATTCATTGCACAGAAGACGGTATGGCGGCTCGTCTTCCTCAATTTCCGGGAAACGACCTACTGGCGGTTCGAAGCGGTTGTCGGTATTGTCATCATTACACTGGCTGACTTCTCCGATCAGGACTGCACCTGTTCCCGGTTCTACTTCAAAATCATGGTACATTCCCTGCATAATGCTGATGCTCATTCCCGGTTCCAGGCGGACCTGCGTGCCTGCCGGAACTACTCTGGTCTCTCCGTCGATATGGACTGTCACATCATTCTGCTTATCAATAGACTCATCCGGCAGAGAATTAAAAACACGGATCAGGATGTTTCCACCGCCTCTGTTGATGATATCCTCCATCTTGTACCAGTGAAAATGATTCGGAGCGTACTGTCCCTCTTTTAAATAGAGAAATTTTTCTGCGTATGGTTTTTTATATTTATCCTGCATCTTAAGATTTCCGTTACGGATCGTAAACAGTGAAAATCCTACTTCATCAAACTTTCCGAGACCATAATCTGTGATATCCCATCCCAGCATGTTGTCACGGATCTCATCAAACTCATGCCCCTTTGATTTCCATTCTTCCGGCGTGAAATCTGCAAACTTCGGAAGGAAATATCGATATTCCCTCAGCATATTTTCCAAGTCTTTTAATGCTTTGTTGATTTCTGATCTTTTCATAACTGCCGTCTCCTTTTTGTATTATTTTATCCTATCTAGTGTAGTGAGCATAATGCTCCATATGTTTCTGTACTCTTCTCCAGATTTCAAAGCATGCAGGTTCTTCTGTTTCTCCAAATCTTCTACGATATTTTTGCGGGAAGGAAGGGAACTCCATGGTTCTACACACATATAATCTACTTCCGCATGTGGCCAGTGCCAGAATCCCAGATAATCCATATTCGGAAATGCAACTCGAATCTCTTTCTCGCCTTTTTCACTGTTGATCCTTATTTCTTCTGGCATATTTTTTAATACGATCGCATCATTGTCGAACAATGTATGTTCCAGATTCAGGTATCGCCCCTGTACAAGCTGCAATGGTTCATCCTTTTCCAGTACAAAACAGTCCTCTGAAAGAAGGATGCGGCGTGGTTTGGCTCCCTCGCCAAAATCAATTCGATAATCTTCAAATTTCAGGTCATCTTCAAACGGGATCTGAAAACCCGGATGTCCTCCGATGCCAAAATATATGGTTTTGTCATCTGTATTTTTTACAAGATAAGTAATCGAAATTTTTTCATTTTCCAGTTTCCATGTAATATCCAGCACAAATTTAAACGGATATTGTCTTTCCGTTTCCGGTGAATCCTCCAGTCTCAGTGTCAGTTCCTCTTCTTTGTGTTCCACCAGGTTCAGCTCTGCAGTTGGAAGAAATCCATGTATATCCATATGATACGTCTGTCCCTGGTATGTATAACTCTGATCGGTCATCCTTCCTATATAAGGAAAAAGATTCGGTCCTCTGTCTGTCCATGTTGCAGCATCCCCCTGCCAGAGATATTCTCTGCCCTGTGCGTCACGGATCGACTGAAATTCCCCTCCTCTGGATGATATCTCCAGAGTTAGTTTCTGATTTTTGATTGTATAGTTCATGCTTTTAACCTCCTATTCTGTCAGTATATCATGCCAAGGGGATGTATTCTATCTTTTTATTGCAATTCCACGCCCATTCTTTTATAATATAGATAATTATTCACACCAAGTTATACCAAAACTGAAAAGAAACGAGGAATCCATATGAGCGAAAAAACCGTAGTTGTTGCTCTTGGTCACAAAGCCCTTGGCACAACACTTCCAGAACAGAAACTTGCTACCAGAGAAACTGCTAAAGCAATTGCAGATCTTGTAGAAGAAGGCACACGTGTTGTCATCTCCCACAGTAACGGACCACAGGTCGGCATGATCCACACAGCAATGAATGAATTCGGTAAAGCACATCCGGATTACACTTTTGCTCCGATGTCTGTCTGCTCTGCCATGAGCCAGGGTTACATCGGATATGACCTCCAGAATGCGATCCGTGCTGAGCTCATCTCCCGCGGTATTTACAAACCGGTTGCCACGATCCTGACCCAGGTTGTTATCGATCCATACGATGATGCTTTCGGTGAACCTGAGAAGGTGATCGGTCGTGTCCTCAACGCAGAGGAAGCGGAGGCAGAGGAAGATAAGGGTAACTTTGTTACCGAGACTGCACCTGGCGAATACCGCCGTATCCTTGCAGCTCCGAAGCCGCAGCGCATCGTCGAGATCGAGACAGTACGTGCCCTTACAGATGCCGGTCAGGTCGTGATCGCAGCCGGCGGCGGCGGAATTCCTGTTATGGAACAGGGAATCAACCTCCATGGTGCAAGTGCCATCATTGAGAAGGATTTTGCAAGCGGACTTCTTGCAGAGGAGCTGAACGCAGATACTCTTCTGATCCTCACTAGTGTTGAGAAAGTCAGCCTCAACAAAGATACTGACCATGAAACCTACCTCGGTGCGCTTTCCGCAGAAGAAGCACAGAAATACATCGATGAAGGTCAGTTTGCTGCAGGCTCCATGCTTCCTAAGATCGAGGCAGGTCTTTCCTTCCTCAGCAAAGGCGAAAACCGCCGTGCGATCATCACGGACATCGCTCACGCCAAAGACGGCTACAGAGAAAAAACCGGAACTATCCTCAAATAATTACGGTATATCCCCCAACCATATCAGAACGCTGCCCTGTGCATCCCGTGCAGGCGGCGTTCTTCTTTTGTGCATCGTATCAGCGTGTCATTTGTGTCGTTTAATCTAATCTTTCCACTTAGGCACTATTTCGTTAATATATATAGGAAGTATTTACTAGTTTTTTACACGCACAAATGACGATGAGGTG
Source organism: Blautia sp. OM07-19 (assembly GCF_003481595.1). Classification (NCBI taxonomy): domain Bacteria; kingdom Bacillati; phylum Bacillota; class Clostridia; order Lachnospirales; family Lachnospiraceae; genus Blautia; species Blautia sp. OM07-19. The sequence goes on along the minus strand of NZ_QULA01000007.1, from coordinate 83,718 downwards.
ACTTATAATGACAGAATTAAATCCTTTGGATCGTATCCAGGAATTATGTGATGAGCGTAACTGGTCTTACTATCAACTGGCGAAAGTATCCGGAATCGCGTATTCCACGCTCAGTACAATGATAAACAAACATAATATGCCTTCCCTTCCTACTCTGCAGAAACTCTGCTCCGGGTTCGGCATCTCCATTACCGACTTTTTTGATCCAGGAAACAGCAGCAAAGGGCTTACTTCTGACCAGGCACAGTGTCTGAAACTTTTTACTGCACTGAGTCCGGAGGACAAAACTCTGGCGATCACCTATATGAAGGGACTGTCAAAAACCTTATAAAACCATCCAGATCCTGCATTTACGGGCTGCCATGTTACTGGCAGCTCTTTTTTGTCTCTCTCCAAAGCAGTCGCACAATTTTCAAAGTTTTCTCCTCCATTCATTGTTTTTTTCTGTCATTTCCTATATAATAAATAGCAGATTCGATATTTTTTCGCAGAAATGGAGTAGCAAAAATGGAACTAAAAAACAGAACTTTATCTAATTTTGCAGAACTGGTGCGGACCGGCGAATGCAAAAATTACCGTGGCAGGCTCAAAGTCGGCGTTGACCTTGGTACTGCTAATACCGTACTTGCTGTTGTGGACAGCAACAACCGCCCGATTGCCGGAGCTTCTGCTCCTTCCCATGCGATCCGTGACGGTGTGATCGTCAATTATTATGAATCCGTTCAGCTTGTCACCAAACTTAAAAATGAGCTTGAAGAAAAACTCGGCACGGAGCTTCTCTACGGTGCCGCAGCGATCCCTCCAGGAGTTTCCGAGGGCAGTATCAAAAGCATCGGCTATGTCCTCGAAGGAGCCGGTTTTGAAGTAACCAACATCGTAGATGAACCGACTGCTGCTTCTGCCGTGCTCAAGATCACTGACGGTGCAGTTGTCGATGTCGGCGGCGGCACTACCGGAATCAGCATCCTCAAGGATGGCAAGGTCATCTATACCGACGATGAGGCAACAGGCGGAAGCCACATGACCATGACCGTTGCAGGTCATTACAAGATTCCTTACGAGGACGCTGAAGTTCTCAAGACTGACCCTGAAAAGGAAGCTGAGATTTTTCCTGTTATCAAGGCTACTGTTGAGAAGATGGCAACAATCACCGAAAGATTTCTCCAGGGATATGAGGTCCCTGCGGTTTACGTCGTAGGCGGTTCTGCCAGCTTCAAAGAATTCACGACCGTATTCGAGAAGAAACTCAAACTTCCGGTCTACCGTCCTGTCCACCCGCTTCTTGTAACACCACTTGGCATCGCTTACTACTGCGAGCTGCCGCCGGTAACACCTAAGAAGAAATAAATTTCTCCTTATATACCAAAAAGAGTACAGACATGACTTTCACTTTCGTCATATCTGTACTCTTTTTGTATACTTAAAACTCTATCTGCTTACATAGATTTACGCTCTGCGATCTCGGCCATCTTCGCTTCATTCAATCGTGTGTCACCATGAACACGGCTATAGGAAAGATATCCGTTCATACGGTCGATCTTTGTCAGGTTACGTGAGCCGCATACCGGGCATACGTCCATTTCCAGCTCCTGGTGACCGCAGTCATCGCAGTAAGCCAGAGAAAGGTTTACACCCTCATAATAGCCCAGGTCCATCGCTCTGCGGATCAGGGTACGGATGGCTTCTTTGTTGTAGCCGATCGGATAACGGACATACTGGATCTTACCGCCGTTGCAGAGTTCCCAAAAACGTCCCTCCAGATCCTGTTTCTCAATCGGAGTCACATCCTCGGTAACATGGCAGTGGAAGCTATTGCTGACATACGGTCTGTCAGAAACACCCTCTACGATTCCATACATCTTGCGGAACTGCTCAACCTGAAGACCACAGAGGCTCTCTGCCGGTGTTCCGTAGATCGCATAGAGGTATCCGTCCTCCTGCTTGAACTGGTTTACTTTGGCATTGATATATTTCAGTACTTCCAGTGCAAACTGTCCATCCTCGCGGATAGATTTGCCGTTGTAAAGCTCCTGAAGCTCATTCAGGGCTGTGATCCCGAAGGAAGCTGTCATCGGTTTGAGGATCTTGCCGATCTTTTCGTTCGGTTTGAGATGACCGCCGTAGAAACCGCCCTCACAGTAAGCAAGCGGGTTCGTGGATGCTCTCATCTGTCCCAGGTACTCATAGGTGCGGATGTGGAGATTTCGGATCATCTGCAGGTAAAAATCAAGAACCTCGTAAAAATCTCTGCTCTCTGCTCTTGCTTTCGCCAGGATCATCGGAAGATGAAGACTGACTGCACCGATATTGAAACGTCCTACAAATACAGGCTTGTCATTCTCATCTGCCGGATACATGCCGCCTCTCTCATACCATGGACTTAAGAATGCACGGCATCCCATCGGGCTGATAACCTTGCCATACTGCTTGTACATGCTTGCGATATAGCCCTTGCCAGTCAGAGAAAGCCAGTCCGGATACATGGTCTTGGAGGAGCAGTCAACGCCCTCCTCAAAGATGTCCTCGCACGGTTTGCCCGGTCCATGAAGATTCTCATCATACAGAAATACGATCTTAGGGAAAAGAACCGGCTTCTTATGGCCTTTCTTACCCTGACCGCCCTTGTGCACCTGCAGAAGAGAAATATTACACATCTTCTCGAACTGACCTGTACCAAGTCCGAGTGTCACAGTAACAAACGGATAGTCACCACGGGAAGAACCTACCGTATTCAGCTTGTACTCGATTCCCTGCCATCCCTGATCAAAATCTCTCCGGACTTTGTCCAGCGCGTACTCGATAGCTCTCTCTTCTCTGCCGGTCCAGTTCTCATCGGAGTATTTCATAAATTCGCTGACGTATTTGTCATAACTCTTCTGTGCGTATGGTCCGAGGATCTTGTCGACCTCCGGCACTGTAAAGCCACCGTACTGCTGTGCTGCTGTACTCAGGATGATATCACCCATGACATCAAATGCAGTATCCAGTGTCTTCGGCTCGTTGTACCAGACATTCCCCATCTCGAAACCGCCGCTTAAAACTGCCCCCACATCAAACAGGCAGCAGTTCATCGTGTCCAGTCGTGCAGACTGATCGTGAATATAGATGTATCCGTCCTTGCATGCCTGCAGCTCATTGCGGTTCATAAAAAACTTCCTGTATAATTCCTTGTTCAGTTCGTTAAAGATCAGGCTTCTCTTGGTAGCAACAAGAGCGCTGTCTGTATTTGCATTACTCTTGTCACCGATATAGCGGATTGCCTGGCTCTTGGTATAGACATCATCCATCATATGGATAAAATCCAGCTTGTAGTTGCGGTAATCACGGTAGCTCTTGGCAACCGCCGGATTCACACGCTCCAGTGCGCCCTCTACGATATTGTGCATCTCCTGGATCTCGATCTCATTCTTTCCAAGAGAATCTGCATGTTCCTGCGCGAACTGGCAGATAAATTCCTTCTCTTCATCTGAAAATTTATAAAGAATACGTGCGGCTGATTTATTTACCGCCTTGACGATCTTCTGCGGATCAAATTCTTCTCTTGTGCCGTCTTTTTTGATTACATAGATCATACCTTTGTCTCTCCTGTTTGCTATAATATAAGGCTTTTCTATTCTTTTCGCCTTCCCCATATCTTGTATTGCTTATGAGAGTATACCACAACATCATGTAAAATAAAAGGGGATATTTCATTTTTTATTGTCTGAAATTTCCCCTTGTTTTTGCCATATTCTGAACATTTGTTTGCACCGCATAAAGTCACCTGTGGACCGTCATCCAAACATCATTTACGTGGTCAGATCATGCGGACAGTAACATTTATTTTAGACTCATTTTCAAAATAATGCAAGGTTAAAATTGCAATACAGAAAATTTCTTGCTATAATTAAGCCTAGTAAAATTTGAGGAGGAAATATTATGGATGAAATTAAAATCCCTGCCGGTTATCATTCAGATCTGAGTCTGCATGATACACAGGTTGCAATTAAAACAGTCAAAGACTTTTTCCAGCAGACCCTCGCCCAGAAGCTGAATCTTCTTCGTGTTTCTGCACCGGTTTTTGTATCCCCGTCTTCAGGTCTCAACGATAACCTGAATGGCGTAGAACGTCCTGTAAGCTTTGACATCAAAGGACAGGAAGAAAAAGAAAACGCTGAGATCGTACACTCCCTTGCCAAATGGAAACGCTACGCACTCAAAAAATATGGCTTCGCTCACGGCGAAGGACTGTATACTGACATGATCGCGATCCGTCGTGATGAAGATCTCGACAACATCCACTCCGTCTATGTAGACCAGTGGGATTGGGAGAAGATCATCTCCAAAGAAGAACGTACCATGGAAACTCTGATCAACACCGTTCGCTCCATCTACAGCGTTCTCCGCAAGACAGAGAAATACATGGCTGTCCAGTATGACTACATTGAAGAGATTCTTCCTAAAGAAATCGCTTTCGTTTCCACTCAGGAACTGGTTGACATGTATCCTGATCTGACACCAAAGGAAAGAGAATACAAGATCGTCAAGGAGAAAGGTGCTGTCTTTCTTATGCAGGTTGGTAAGACCTTATCCAACGGAGAGCGTCACGATGGACGTGCCCCGGACTACGATGACTGGGAACTGAACGGAGATATCCTTGTATACTATCCGGTTCTTGATATCGCTCTGGAGCTTTCTTCTATGGGTATCCGTGTTGATGAGGATTCTCTTGACTCCCAGCTCACAGAAGCAGGCTGTGACGACCGCAGAGAGCTTCCATTCCAGAAAGCGATCCTTAACAAAGAACTGCCATATACCATCGGCGGCGGTATCGGCCAGTCCCGTATCTGTATGTTCTTCCTCCGCAAAGCTCATATCGGTGAAGTACATGTATCCATCTGGCCGGAATCTGTGCGCAAAGCAGCAGAGGAAGGCGGAGTAAATCTGCTGTAAAACCTTCTTATTTTTCAGGATTTATAGTGATTTTTCACCAATTTTTAATATTTAAACAATTGACATTCTGTACCCTGCATACTATCATAATAAGAGCATCTGAACTATAAACCAAGCCAGATACACTGAATGAGTATAGAAAGACAGAGGTACTGATTGTGAATATTTTGTTTTTTTTAACACCTAAGAGTGACGTTGCTTATATATTTGAGGACGAAACACTTCGTCAGACCGTCGAGAAGATGGAGCACCGAAAATTCTCCTGTATCCCAATCCTTAACAAAGAGGGTAAATACACCGGAACGATCTCCGAGGGAGATCTTCTGTGGGGAATCAAGCGTCTCAACATCAATATCACAGACCTGAAGCAGATGGAGGATGTTTCCATCATGGCGATCCCGCGCCGTGCCACTTACAAGCCGGTTCATGCGGACGCAGATATGGAGGATCTTCTGGATCGTGCCATCAACCAGAACTATGTTCCTGTCATAGATGACAAGGGGTCTTTTATTGGCATCATCACCCGTAAGGAGATCATCAAATACTGTTATAAGGAAATGAAGGAATTAAGTGCCCTTCGTGCCCAAATGGAAGAAGCCGAATAACAGGATTTTATTCCGTAATCAAATAGAACCGGTTTCCCGTGTGCTTTATCCTGCACCGGAGCCGGTTCTTTTTTATCTTCTTTTATCGTCCAGATCAGTCCGGGATGACCGGCACTGCATCTTTCGGGATCGGGCATACATATCCATCTTTTGTACGTTTTTCAAACTCTGCTCTTGCTTCATCCAGAAGTGAAGTATCTTCAAACAGATCGATCGCGGTCGCTGCGAGGACTTTTCCTGCACACAGGGCCGCTTTATGACCGATCTCTGTGCGGTCACAGGAAACATTCTGCCAGCTGTGTCCCGGGCAGCCGTTTGGCCATGCCGCAACGTGGATCTGTGCTGTCGGGGTCAGCCAGCTTACATCTCCAACATCCGTAGACCCTGCTTTGAACGCATCTTTCTGATAGAGAGGTGTCAGGAATGCATTCATTGCATGTCCATATTCTTTCTGCATCTTCTCCACCTGTTCTTTCGCTTCCTCGTCGTTTTCTGCCGCAACACCAGGAACCGCGCTGTGATCGTAGGTTTCTACGAGTGCATCTGCGAAAGCATTCTCCTCGTCTGTGTACTGCGGAACGCCCAGTTCTTTGAAGTTTTTATAGAGGACGCGCTCAAGGGCAAAGTTGCTCACGGTATCGGCGAGTCCGTCGATAAATTTCTTCTCGTAAGTAGTCTCCGTCATCAGAGCCGCGCCTTCTGCGATCTTGTCGACACGTTTCTGGAGTTCTACCGCCTCAGCCACATGATTGGAACGTACCATATAGAGGACGCTTGCACGAGGCTGTACCACGTTCGGGCTGCATCCGCCTGCGTCTGTGATCGCATAATGGATCCTTGCCTTGTCGCTCATATGCTCTCTCAAAAACTGCACGCCAATATTCATAAGTTCTACTGCATCAAGGGCGCTTCGTCCCATCTCCGGGGCTCCTGCCGCGTGAGAGGCGATTCCTGTAAACTTGTACTGTGTCTGGATACAGGAGTTGGAGGAACCGGTTGCAACTTCATTGACGTCTTCCGGATGCCAGGTAAGGGCTGCGTCGAGTTTTTTCCAGACTCCGTCACGCGCCATGAATGCCTTTGCAGCACCGCCCTCTTCTCCCGGGCAGCCATAGAGGATCACGGTTCCGGAAATGTCATTTTTCTCAAGATATGCTTTCACTCCAAGTGCTGCCGCAAAAGCTCCTGCACCAAGGATGTTATGTCCGCATCCATGGCCGTTACCGCCGACGTGGATCTCTTTTCGCTCAGTTGCACCTGCTTCCTGAGAAAGCCCTGAAAGCGCGTCATACTCTGCGAGGATTCCGATATACGGACGTCCGTGGCCATAAGATGCCGCAAAAGCCGTCTCGATATTGCTGGTTCCACGCTCCACTTCGAATCCCTCTTTTTCCAGAGCTTCGCAGTAGGTTTCGGCTGACTTAAATTCCTGGAGGGAAAGCTCTGCAAATCCCCAGATCTTATCTGCGATACCGGTGATCAGAGATTTTTTTTCTTCGATCGTCTGCAGTGCAGACTGTTTTTCTGCTGTCATAATATAATACCTTCTTTCGACATGATTTATCTTTATTCACGAAAAGGCAACCAGAATCTTCCGGTTACCTTCTCGTTAATCTTTGTTGATTTTATAAAACTTTGGATAAAAATTCCTGCAGACGCGGGTTGCTCGGGTTATCAAAGATTTCTGACGGTGTTCCGTCTACGAGAAGTTTCCCGTCTGCCATAAAAAGTACACGGTTTCCAACCTCTCTTGCAAATCCCATCTCGTGTGTTACCACGACCATGGTCATGCCTTCCTTCGCAAGTTCTTTCATAACATCCAAAACCTCTCCTACCATCTCCGGGTCAAGTGCGGAAGTCGGCTCGTCAAACAGCATGACTTCCGGTTCCATTGCAAGTGCGCGGACGATCGCAACACGCTGTTTCTGTCCGCCGGAAAGCTGGATCGGATATGCATTGGCACGGTCAGCAAGTCCTACACGTGCAAGAAGCTCCAGAGCTTTTTTCTCGGCATCTTCTTTGGAAACACCTTTGACCTTCATAGGTGCCAGGGTCATGTTGTCAAGGATCGTCATATGCGGGAACAGGTTAAAATGCTGGAACACCATTCCCATTTTCTGACGAAGATCGTCGATGTTGAGCTTTACAGTCTTGCCGGAAGCGTCCTTGTATTTCTTCTTGGTGATATCCACACCGTTGAAGATGATCTCACCGTCTGTCGGCTCTTCCAGAAGGTTCAGGCTTCGAAGAAAAGTGGATTTACCGGAACCTGACGGTCCGATGACTACCATAACATCACCTTTGTTGATGTTGACTGTCACATCATCCAGAGCCTTGATCGCGCCCCTGTGATAATGTTTCTTGAGGTTTTTTACCTGGATCATACTATCGTTTGTCGCCATGGCTCATTCTCCTTTCGAAATATGCGATCAGTTTGGAGGTCGGGAAGCACAGGCAGAAATAGATCGCTGTTGCTACCAGCAGAGGCTCGATGATGATAAAGGTCGCACCTTTGACTGCGTTTACTGCAGACATGATATCCTGTACACCGATGGTGTATGTAATCGCAGATTCCTTGATGATAACAACGAATTCATTTGCAATCGCCGGAAGGATATTCTTGAGTGCCTGCGGAAGAATGATGTAACGCAGGTTCATTGTCTGAGAAAGTCCCAGAGAACGGGCTGCCTCTGTCTGTCCCTGATCGATGGACTGGATACCTGCACGGATGATCTCACAGAGGTAAGCACCGGAGTTCATTCCAAGTGCAACGACACCAGGGAAAAATCTGTTGAATTTGATAAATCCAAACATCTGGAAAGACGGAAGGTCGATCATTCCGAACACACCATAGTAGATGATGAAGATCTGTACCAGTACAGGTGTGGAACGAAGGATCTCAACGTATGCAGTTGCGATAAAAGAAAGGGGATTGAATTTTGAGAGCCATACCAGCGGTCCTCCCTCTCTCAGATGTCCATTACGGTCTACTGCGAGAGCGCGGAACGGACGGATGTTTGACATACGCATCAGCGCAAGGATCAGTGCGAGCACAAAACCGATCGCAACGGTGAACAGGGATAACAGTACAGTTACCAGAAGTCCCTGTCTGAACAGCTGTGCATATGGGGCAATTTTGCCAAAATTAGATAATTTAATAAAACTGTCCATAAAAATTCCTTTCTTAATAATGTAATAAATTGATCGTCAGCAAAATTCCTCCCCATCAGTTCTGGGGAGGAATCCATTATCCATTGCTTGTATTACCAGTCAGGTTGATCTGCTTATTCAGCATCTTCTGCAGTGTCATCTGTCTCCGGAACTGCACCGTTGTCGTCCAGTGTTCCTTCATATGTCTGACCTGCTGCAAGCTCTGTTGCATCTGCGATGAATTTGTCCATGGAACCGTCATCAAGTGCATCTGCGATCGCTGCGTTTACAGCTTTGAGAAGTGCATCGTTTCCTTTTGAAACACCGATTGCAGATCCTACGGTATCATACGGTACATCACATACGATCACAAGATCCGGATAGTTCTTCTGATAGCTCTCTGCTACTGCTGTCTCGATGAATGCACCATCCATCTTACCTGTCAGAAGCTCTGTGATAAGGTCAGTAACCTTAGGAAGAGATACGATATCAGCATCCGGTGTGTTCTCGTTTGCAAGATCAAGCTGGATAGAACCTGTCTGTGCTCCGATGGAGTAATCCTTGTTGTTTGCATCTTCAAGAGATTTGAACTGATCTGCTTTGTCTTTGACAGTTACGAAGGACTGTCCACCCTGATAGTACAGGTCTGAGAACTCCATAGCATCCTCACGTGCCGGATCTGGGGAAAGACCAGCCATGCCAAGGTCTACGTTCTTCTGAGCAAGTTCGCTTAATACACCGTCAAAGTCCATCGGAACTACTTCCAGTTCCAGTCCCATCTTGTCTGCGATGTACTTAGCCAGATCCATGTCAAATCCTGCCAGTGTCGGGTTGCCGTCATCATCGATAGAATAGAATTCATACGGTGCAAAGTCCGGGCTTGTTGCTACTGTAAGTTTGCCATCTGTAACGGTCTCTACATCGTCTGCTGCAAATGTCGGTACTGCCATAGATACAGTCATAACTGCACCAAGAGCGATTGCTGTGATTTTCTTTAAGTTCATCTTCTTTTCCTCCTCGTTTTCCTGGAATATTTATGCAGAAAAAATGCATAATTCCTCTTCATTTTTCTTATTGTATCATAATCCGCAGAAAATACAAGCAATTCTTTCTTTTAGTGCAATACAAAAATTTTAGCATTGTCGCTTTTTACGCAGAAATGCACTTCTCATACTTGCATATTTTTCTGTATTTTCTTATAATAGAAAGAAACACTTTCATAATTTAAAATATTGCAGTAAATTTTTCCTGTTTTTTCGGATTATTTTCTGTAATCTTTTTTCGAAGGCAAAGGGGGAAGAGTTATGGGAATGAATCAGACACCTGCTTCTGAACGGGTACATATCAGTTTTTTTGGAAAAAGAAATGCCGGGAAATCGAGTGTGATCAATGCTGTGACCGGACAGGATCTTGCGATCGTTTCTTCTGTGATGGGAACTACGACGGATCCTGTATACAAATCCATGGAACTGCTGCCGCTTGGCCCTGTGGTTGTCATTGACACACCGGGGATTGATGATGAGGGCGAACTTGGTGCGCTTCGCGTGCGCAAAAGCTATCAGGTCCTGAACAAGACGGATATTGCGATCCTGGTCGTGGACAGCACCACTGGAAAGGGTGAAGAGGAATTTGCGCTTCTTCATAAATTCCATGAGAAGCACATTCCGTATCTTGTTGTTTACAATAAGATTGATCTTCTTTCTGTCGAAGAGATCAAGAATCTCGCAATGTCAGTCCGCGCCGGGGAAGTTCTGGCCAGTGCAGCTGATGGCATGAACATCCAGGAACTAAAAGAAAAGATCGCCACTCTGAAACCGGAAGATACACACCAGTATCCACTGATCCAGGATCTGATCGAGCCGCTTGATCTGGTGATCCTGGTCGTCCCGATCGACAAGGCCGCACCGAAAGGCCGTCTGATCCTGCCGCAGCAGCAGACGATCCGTGATATTCTGGAACGTGGCGCACTTTCCCTTGTTGTGCGGGATACGGAGTTAAAAAGTACTCTGGATCATTTTCTGGCGCAGGGTGTCTGTCCGAAACTGGTTGTCACTGACAGCCAGGCATTTGCGCGTGTTTCAAAAGATGTGCCGGAGAATATCACTCTGACTTCGTTTTCTATTCTTTTTGCAAGATATAAAGGAGAACTGGAGACACAGCTGAAAGGCGTTGCCGCACTTTCTTCTATCGAGGATGGCGACCATATCCTGATCGCAGAAGGATGTACGCATCATCGTCAATGTGGAGATATTGGAACCTGCAAGATGCCTGAGTGGATCCGAAACTATACAGGAAAAGAACCTGTATTTGAATTTACTTCCGGCACAGAATTCCCGGATGATGTTTCTTCCTATAAAATGGTCGTTCACTGCGGCGGCTGCATGCTGAATGAACGCGAAATGAAATACCGCATCGCATGCTGCCAGGATCAGGGCGTGCCGATCACGAATTATGGTATTCTGATCGCACAGGTGACTGGAATTCTGAAACGCAGTCTCGGACCGTTTCCAAAGATGCAGGAGCTGGTTCCGTAGATTCCGGATTATTATAGAAAGTGTTTAGGCGTTATTCATAAGAATTTTGAGTATTTTTTAGTTAATCTTCACAAAACTATAACATTTTTCCGTTATACTATGGTTCTATGGTGCTGGAAAGTTTATCCAGCGTTTTACTAAAGATATTGCAACTGAATGGGGAGAATATTTAATAAACAGGAGGATTTATATGAAATTTACAAAAATGCACGGGATCGGCAACGATTATGTATACGTGAATTGCTTCAAGGAAACAGTAACCAATCCGTCTGCGGTGGCAAAATTCGTCAGCGACCGCCATTTCGGAATCGGATCAGATGGTCTAATTCTGATCAAACCGTCTGATGTGGCAGACTGTGAAATGGATATGTACAATCTCGATGGCTCTCAGGGTGCTATGTGCGGAAATGGGATCAGATGCGTTGCCAAGTATGCTTATGATTACGGCATTATCGACAAAACCAGCATCTCTGTTGCAACCAAGAGCGGTATTAAGTATCTGGATCTGACACTTGGGGATGACGGCAAGGTTGCCCTGGTTAAAGTAAATATGGGCTCACCGATCCTGACTGCAAACCAGATCCCGATTGTTTCCGGCAAAGAGCAGGTCATTAACGAGCCGCTGGATGTGGATGGTACTACTTACCGTATCACAGGTGTTTCTATGGGAAATCCACATGCGATCGTATATATGGATGATATCGACAATCTCGAAATCGAAAAAATCGGCCCGAAATTCGAAAATCACATTGATTTCCCGGACCGTATCAACACAGAATTTGTCAAAGTCATCGACCGCCACACGCTCCAGATGCGTGTATGGGAGCGCGGTTCCGGCGAAACCCTCGCCTGCGGCACCGGTGCCTGCGCCGTAGCCGTAGCCTCCACTCTGAACGGACTCGTCGATGAAGGTGAACCAGTCACCGTCAAACTCCTCGGCGGCGACCTCCAGATCCTCTGGAACCCCCAGGAAAACCTTGTATATATGACAGGACCGGCTACTACCGTTTTCGATGGGGAGATTGATCTTTCATTTCTTAAGTAGTCTGTAACAGAAAAAAGCACTGAACTCATGACATCATCATGATTTCAGTGCTTTTTTCTTATTATTCCACATTATTTTTCAATTCATATTCTGCCTCTATTTTTGTTTTTTCATTCTCAAGTTCAAGGCGAATCTTTTCGTACTTCGTAGCGAATTCCCTATCTGTCATTTGTTCTGCTTTGAATTGCTCTAATGTTTTCATATTTTCACAGTCCTTCTCGATAAACGTGATTTATAGTTGCCTGAGCGTGCTCCAGTTCTTTCTTTTTGATAATCGCTTCGCGGTCGATCAGGATTGCGAGCATTTCGTCTACTACGTCCTCCGGGCGGGGATCAGAGACCCGGTAGAGGTAGCCTAACATCCGCGTAGCCGTATAATCCGTATTCATCTGCCTATAAGCAATTTCCCGGCAAAAGTCGTCCGGATACCCCTTTTCGCACAACACATGATAAAGTTCATCTGATCTGGATTCCATTCTCCTACACCTCCATTCCATCTTCACCACTACAAATAAAAAAAGAAACAAAAAAAAGATGGCATCACCCTCTACGAAAACCACCTTAACTCAATCATAACCTCACAATTTTCAACCTCAGTAAAGTCAACACCCTCCCGTCCTCCACAACGAAGAACTCTGTATCTTTCCTACTACCATTCGTCCCGTCGAAAGCCCAGGCGAGGGGTGTGCCGAGGGGACTGCGAAGTCCCCTTGGCGATTATTTTCGGCTTCTCAAGCCAAACATTTCCTCTTCCTAAGAGAAATACTTCTCCTTTATGATCTCCACCGGCATCTCCTCACCCGTCCAAAGCTTGAAGGACGCAGCTCCCTGATACAGCAGCATATACATACCGTTACCAGTCTTGCATCCTGCTTCCTTTGCTTCACGGAGCAGTCTTGTTTCCTGCGGATTGTAAATTACATCGAATACAAACAGATCCTTATGGAACATACTTGTATCTGTGATGATCGTTCTGTCTACATTCGGAGCCATTCCAACAGAAGTACCATTTACAAGGATTGCGCTCTCTGCGATAGAAGCACGAAGTACTTCCGGATCTGAGAAGTCATGCAGAGTTACCTTGCAGTCTGTGCGCTCATTCAGTTTCGCAACGATCTCCTCAGCTCTTCCGAAGAAGTTGTCTCTCACGTTAAACACATTGATCTCTGCTACGCCATCCAGTGCAGCCTGTACCAGAATCGCTGTAGCTGCTCCGCCGGCACCGAGAAGAGTCATTTTCTTGCCGATGATATCTACACCGTTCTCAGCAACTGCTCTCATAAATCCAACACCGTCTGTTGTGTAAGCAGTCAGCACGCCGTTATCATTAACGATCGTATTGCATGCTCCTGAAATCTCAGATGCAGGAGATACTTTATCTGCAAGTTTGCACATGATATTCTTGCCCGGCATGGTAATGTTCCAGCCTCTTGCGCCCATGGTACGAAGCCCCTGAACTGCTTCCGGCATCTTATCTTCCGGTACATCAAATGCAAGATATGTATAATCCAGCCCCAGCTGATCGCATGCTTCATTGTGCATTTCCGGAGAAACACTGTGTGCGACCGGGCTTCCAAGTAAACATAATAATCCGGTGTGTCCTGTGATATGTTTTGACATAATCCATATTCCTTTCCGCGTATCAAAATTTGGCGATTTCGCTCACCTGTATATAGCTCTCATTATACACACTTTAAAGTGATAAAGCAAGCAGAACATTTAAAAAAGCCACAGAGACGAAGTTTCATCCCCATGGCTTTCCTGGTTTCTATTTAGATTCCAAGTTTTTCTTTCATGTAATCTACCGGAGTATCTTTTCCAGTGTAAAGTTTGATGGCGATGAGTGCCTGGAACAGCATCATGCTCATACCATTGTAAACTTTTTCGCATCCTGCTTCTTTTGCCTGTTTCATCATAACAGTTTCGCGTGGTGCGTAAACTGTGTCAGTTACGATCAGATCTTTCTTGAAGAAAGAAGTGTCCGGGATGTTGGAAAGGTCTTCCAGTGGGTGCATTCCTACACCTGTTGCATCGCAGAACAGATCTGCTGCATGCATTTTTTCTTTGAGGAGGTCATGATCTGCAAGGTCATTCATTGTAGCTTTGCAGTTTGTGTTCTTGTTGATCAGGTCAACGATCTCTTCTCCACGGCTGTAGAATTTATCTTTGATGTTGAAGATCTCGATCTCTGCGATTCCGTCAAGAGCTCCGCGTACTGCGATTGCTGTAGCAGCTCCGCCGGTTCCGATCAGAACCATCTTCATTCCTTTGAAATCAATGCCTTCTTCTTTGAGTCCCTGCCAGTATCCCATACCGTCAGTGTTGTAGCCTTTGAGTTTTCCTGTAACCTGTCCGTTTTCGTCACGCATGTTTACAACTGTGTTGATAGCACCGCATAATTTGGCAGCTTCATCAACTTCGTCCAGATATTTGTGAACAACAGTTTTGTTCGGCATGGAGATGTTGGATCCAAGCATTTTGAGAGCACGGATACTCTGAACAGCGTCTTTGAGGGAATCGTTGTCTACTTCAAATGCAAGCTGGATAACGTCATCGCCGTTTTTGTCGTATGCGAGGTTATGAGTTGTCGGAGACTGTGTGTGACGGATCGGGTAAGCCATTAATCCTACTAATTCTGTATGTCCTGTTACGTTTGGCATGATTTTTTCCTCTTTTCTTTTTAATAAAAACTTTGCTCCCTTGGTATCATTTATTCAAGTGGTTCCAGATGCAGGAATCCCTGAGACTCCAGTACGTTCAGTACTGCACGGCCTTCCATGGTACCTTCCATGATACGGCGGGCACGAACGGAATCACCGATGGTGTATACATAAGTATCTGTATCATTGAAAGCTTCTTCAAGTTCCGGAAGTACCGGGTTGTTGGAACGCATTCCAAGGCAGTTGAAGCCGAGGTCGAATTCCATATCCTTGATCTGTCCGTCCGGAAGTTTTACTGTGAATGCATTTTCCTTCACTTCCTGAAGTGCTGTGTTTACATATTCCTTAACACCATATTTGTCGTGAGTCTCACGCATGGAACATTTGGTGATCGGGTCTGCAAGCATACCGATCTGAGGAAGCATATCGATGATCGTACACTCTGCTCCGCGAGGTGCAAAATATTCGATAACGTCAAGTCCAACGGATCCACCGCCGACTACAACGACCTTTTTGCCCTTACATGCTTCATCCGGATATTTGCCGGCGTTCAGGTTGTTGATCATATCAAAGATCGTAGCCACGTTTCCGGCCTCGATGTTTTCTTTGAGACCTTTGATCGGCGGGACAAGCGGTACAGAACCTGTTGCGTTTACAACGATGTCCGGTTTGAACTGTTTTACTTTGTCAACAGTTGCTTCTGTGTTCAGGAAAACATAAAGATTCTTCAGTCTGGCTGCACGGGCTTCCAGATATTTCGGGAAATCTTTCATACGGGTCTTGCTCGGAAGATCTGAGATGAATGTGGAGAGACCTCCAAGGTGATCCTTCTTCTCCAGAACGAATACGTTACAGCCTACTTCTGCTGCTGTACATGCAGCTTCCAGACCTGCTGTACCACCACCAACAACTACAACATTGCAGTTCTTGTTGACTTTGAGTGCTTTATAGATATCGCCTTCCGGTACAGCCGGGTTGACTGTACAACGGATCGGACGGTTAACACCGATACGGTTTCCGGCACATCCAACATTACATGAGATACATTTACGAAGAAGATCTTCCTCGCCATTCTCAACTTTCTTAACCCAGTTTGGCTCTGCGATAAGGCCACGTCCCATTCCGACGATATCTACATCGCCGCTCTCGAGAACTTTCTCGACGATCTTAGGATCACGGTAGTTACCTGCATTGATAACCGGTTTCTTGAATTTGTCCTTTACGGCTCTTGCCATGTAGGATCTCCATCCATCCGGAAGGTAGTTGGAGTCGATCTGATACTGAAGAGATGGGTTCAGGGCACAGGAAACATCGTACATATCTACGAACTCATCGAGATATTCCAGATATTCCAGAGTGTCTTCCAGAGTGTTTCCACCCGGTACTCTCTCTTCTGCGGAGATACGAACAATGATCGGGAACCAAGGTCCTACGTTCTTACGAACTTCTTCGAGTACCATACGCGGGAAACGAAGACGGTTCTCTACGGAACCTCCGAACTCGTCTGTTCTCTTATTATAGTAAGGGGAGATGAACTGGCTCATCAGATAAGAATGTCCGCAGTGGATCTCGATCGCATCGAAACCGATCGCCTGGACACGCTTTGCAGCCTCTCCATATTTCTTAACAGTTGTAAGGATTTCTTCCTTTGTCATCGGACGCGGAACTTCTCCGCCGGCCTTTGTCGGGATATTGGAAGAAGAAACGGTCTCCATTCCGGTTCTTGCAGAAGAGGCTGAAGCTCCGGCGTGGTTTACCTGGATCGCTACTGTAGCACCATTCTTATGAAGGTTTTCTACGAGCTGATAATAACGCGGCATAAAGCTGTCGTGGTCGATACGGATCTGGCTGGTGCCGTTGGATCCTACCGGATACTCAATGTTGGCATTTTCCAGAATGATTAAACCTGTGCCGCCTTTTGCGCGGAGTGAGTAATAATTCATGTGACGGTTACTCATCTCACCGCTTGTCTCACCATAGTTTGTTCCCATCGGGGTCATTGCGATACGGTTCTTGATAGTAGTTCTTTTGATTGTTATAGGTTCAAAAATCTTTGGGTATTCACTCTTCATGAAATAATCTCCTTATTCATTTAACATCATATTCATAATGTGAGTGGCCATCCTTTGTTTGTGACACCTTTATCATAACTCTTTGTATTAAAAATTAACAATATCTTTCAAATAAATTTTTGATACGTTTTCGGTATCATTTGCATCATCTGCCTGCTGTTCCTTCATATATTTGATAAAACGCTCCACTGCCGGCAGACGATATCTGTCTTTCATCCAGAACATAAAAACCTGGCGGTAGATCTCAAGCCCCATGATCTTGTGGATCTTGATGCCGTCTGCATTCAGAAGGATATCCGTCTGCGGCATCAGTGCGATACCAAAATTCTCCCTTACCAGAGATACTATAGAATATTCATCCGGACATTCCACGATCGTATTCGGATTTACCTGATATTTCCTGTACAGATACTTGGCATAAGTTCCCATCCAGGATGCACTCTCATAGCCGATCACCGGGTAATGGTCCAGTTCCACCAGCGGAACTTCCTGCATCTCTGAAAGGGGATGTTCCTTCGGCGTGATGATCACCAGCTCCTGTGCGCTGAGCGGAAAAAACTCCATATCATCCATCTTGAGATAACCGCCGAAACCAACGTCCAGCTCGCCTGTACGAACCTTCTCGGCAATTGCCGGTGTATGATTCTGCCAGAAATTAAAGACTACGTTCTTATTTTCTTCCTGGTTCAGAAATTTCCTTACTTTATGAGGAATATAATGCCCCGCAAGCGGAAAAATATAACCGATATCGATCTTTCCGCCATCTGAAGAAAGTTCCTGCATTTTCCCCACTGCCACGTCACAGTCTCCTGCAATCCTGTCTGCATGTTCCAGAAAAAGCTTGCCCGCTTTTGTAAGTGTTACGCCCCTGCCTTTTTTTTCAAATAAAGCAACTCCCAGCTCGCTCTCGAGGGCTGCCATGGAACGGCTCAGAGACGGCTGCGAAATATACAGTTCTTCTGCTGCCTGATGATAATTTTCCAGCCGTGCGACCTTCTGAAAATACAAGATCTGATTCAGTGTCATGATTGATTCCTCCTATATAAATATATTCCCCAATATCCTGTCCCGGATTTCTACTTTCATTAATCATTATAATTTTGTTCCTAGTATATCACATTAATGCATTCAATGCATTGGTTTTTCGCTTTAAAAGCATTAGACTACACGAATTGTACCTGTTAAAATACAGATAAATGTTATTTTTTTAACAGGCTTTTGATAAAAGCTTTTCATTAAAAAAGGCATTCATTGTTTGTGACAGAACAAAACACAAGTAAAAAAAACAAATGTTTCACAGGAAAAGGAGAGAACCATGAACAAAAAGTACCTGCCAAGTGCATTGATCCTGTACTTGAACTATTTTATCCACGGTGTTGGATGTTCTATCTTAGGACAGGCAGTTATTAAGGAAGCTCTGGCAACCGCATGGGGTGTGGAAGCCATGGCAATCACCGCAATTTCAGCAGCATTAGGTCTTGGACGACTGATCGCCCTTCCTTTTGCAGGCCCGCTTTCAGACAAATTAGGACGCCGTATTTCCACAGCGATTGGAAGTGCTTCCTATGCGATCTATCTGGTCGGTCTGGCACTCGCATTTAATGCCGGAACAAACGGCGGATACACAATCGCTTATGTATGCGCGATCGTCGGCGGTATCGCAAACTCATTCCTTGATACAGGTATCTACCCGGCAGTTTCCGAGATCATCTACAAAGCTCCTGGCGTTGCTACAATGGGAATCAAATTCTTCATCGCTATCGCTCAGATGATGCTTCCATTCGTACTCGGTGCAACCGTAGCTACTACTGCTGCAGGACTTACTTCCTACAACCGTTTATTCTTCGGATGTGGAATCATCTACCTTGTACTTTTTGTACTGGTATTCCTGTTCCCGCTTCCGGATGCAGACCAGAAAGCAGCCGGCAAGAAAGAAGGACTTATCGACAGCCTGAAACATACTCATTTCTCACTTGAATCCATAGCTATGATCCTGATCGGATTCACCTGCACAGGTACTTTCCAGTTATGGCTGAACTGTGCACAGAACTTTGCAAAAGAAAACGTAGGCTGGGCTGACCCGTCTATCATGCAGACCTATTACTCAGCAGGAACCCTGATCGCACTTGTTGTAACAGCACTGCTCACAAGAAAGATCAAAGACGTTCGTTTTATCGTGATCTACCCGGTTATCTGCCTTGCAACTCTGATCGTTGTACTTATGGGACAGAGCCAGACACTTATGATCGCCGGTGCATTCATCATCGGATGGGCAGGCGCAGGCGGACTTCTGCAGATTGCAACTTCCGTATGCAACATGCTCTTCCCTAAAATCAAGGGAACTGTAACCGCGCTCGTTATGATCGCATCTTCCCTCTGCAACTACACGATCCTGACAGCAGCATCCAAAATGCAGCCATCTCAGGTTATGACAATGAACATCGTTCTTACAGCAGTCGGTGTTGTACTTGGACTGTATGTAAACATCCGTTACAAAAAAATGGTTGCACTTGCTGAAGCAGAGAACTAAAATGAAAACCAAGGGTGAAAAGCCAACTAAATAGAAAGGACCCAAATCATGAATACAGTAAAAATCCGTGATATCGAGATCGGCGCAGGCGCACCGAAGATTATCGTTCCTATCGTTGGTGTTACAAAAGAAGACATCATCGAAGAAGCAAAAACCTTTGATTCTATTCCGGTTGATGTTGTTGAATGGCGTGTAGACTGGTTTGAAGGCGTTTTTGATTTTGCAAAAGTAGAAGATGTACTCAAGGATCTTCGTGCAGCACTTGGAAACATCCCGCTTCTTATGACATTCCGTACTTCCAAAGAAGGCGGCGAGAAAGCGATCGAGCCGGAAGCTTATGCAGAACTCAACATCAAAGCAGCTCAGACCGGATATGTAGATCTGATCGACGTAGAGATCTTCACAGGTGATGAGATTGTTAAGAAGATCATCGACGGTGCTCACGCAGCAGGCGTTAAGGTTATCGCTTCCAACCACGACTTCTTCAAGACTCCTGCAAAAGCAGATATCATCTATCGTCTCCGCAAGATGCAGGACATGAACGCAGACATTCCGAAAATTGCAGTTATGCCACAGAACAAGAAAGACGTTCTCACACTTCTGGCTGCAACAGAGGAAATGGCTACAGACTATGCAGACAGACCGATCATCACAATGTCCATGGCAGGCACCGGCGTTATCAGCCGTCTCTGCGGTGAAGTATTTGGTTCTTCCATGACTTTTGGTGCAGCAAAGAAAGCATCCGCACCGGGACAGATGGGAGTAAACGATCTGAACACAGTCCTTGGACTTCTTCATAACGCTATGTAATATAGCCAAATCGCATTATATAATATTTACTTCTTGAAAACGCCGGTATTTTTATTTACAATAGAAATACCGGTGTTTTATAACTGTAAAGCATTAAACAGTTATTGTGGAAAAGCATCTATATTTACTTTTAAGGGAGGTCATCCATGAAAAAAACACTTCACTGGCTGGACGAAAACCTCGAAGAATTTATTCTGGTCATTTTTCTGATCGCCATGACACTGATCATGGGTATTCAGGTATTATGCCGATACGTTCTTGGAATGTCCCTGTCCTGGTCTGAGGAACTCACCAGATACCTGTTTATCTGGTGCGGCTTTTTGAGCGTCAGCTACTGCAGCAAGAAATGCCTGTCGATCAAGATCGAACAGTTTGTTGCAATTTTCCCACGCAGAGGCAAGGCGATCTTCAAGGTTGTGAACCACACCTTCGAACTCATCTTCTTTATCTACATGATCCCGTTTGCCTGGTCCTATATGATGTCTTCTGTGCACAGCGGACAGCTTTCCCCGGCCTGCGGCATCCCGATGTATTACATTCAGGCGGCTCCGTTCGTATCTTTCATCCTGGTCGCATTCCGCGTCCTGCAGCGCTGGATCATCGAGTTCCGCGTAGCAAGAGGTGAAAATGTCTTTGACCCGGCTCACCCGGAGCGCAACACACCAGAGTCCTTCATCCAGGCAAATGCAGAATCTCCTGCTGAACAGGCCATCGGTGCAGGAATTGACAACCGTATCAACACCATCAAGAATTCAAATGAGGAGGAACACTAATGCCAGTCGTTGTTTTATTTATCATTTTTGTTTTATTACTGGTCATCGCTGTTCCGGTATCGATCACACTGGGAATTACATCTGTTCTTCCTTCCATCTGTGATCCTTCCTTTACGGTAGGTGCCAAATATCTGATCCGTGCGATGTTCGGCGGTCTGGATTCTTTTCCGCTGCTCGCCGTCCCAATGTTCGTATTGTCCGGTATCATCATGGCAAAAGGCGGCATCTCCAAGAAATTATTCGATGTTTTCGCTTACTTTCTTGGTAAATTCACAGCAGGAATGCCGTGTGCCGTTATCGTAACCTGCCTTTTCTACGGTGCGATCTCCGGATCTGCTCCGGCTACTGTTGCAGCCGTAGGAAGTATGACCATCCCGATCCTTACCAATCTGGGATATGACCTGACATTTTCCACTGCAATCGTTGCCGTTGCCGGAGGCCTGGGGGTTATCATCCCTCCGAGTATCCCGTTCATCATGTACGGTATGGCATCCGGTGCTTCCGTCAGCGACCTGTTCCTTGCCGGAATCGTCCCTGGCCTCATGATCGGAGCCCTGCTCATGATCTATGCGATCTATCACTGCAAACGCTACGGCGAGGACAAAGCCAAGATCCATGCCGAAGTTCAGGAGCTTCATGACAAAGGACTTCTGAAAGTGCTCAAAGAAAGCTTCTTCGCTCTCTTGAGCCCGGTCATCATCCTTGGATGTATCTACAGCGGTGTCGCTTCTCCGACAGAAGCCGCTGTTATCTCTGTATTTTATGCACTGATCATCAGCCTTTTTGTATACAAGAGCATCCATATCCGCGATATCTGGGGAATCCTGGTGGAAGCGATCCGTACTTTCACCCCAATCCTCTTCATCCTGGCTGCTTCCACTGCATTCTCCAGAGTCCTGACTCTGATGCAGGTTCCACAGACAGTCAGTGAATTTATCCTGAACAACTTCCACAGCCCGGTTGCGATCCTGCTGATCATCAACCTGTTCCTCCTGATTGTCGGAATGGTTATGGATACCACACCGGCAATCCTGATCCTTACACCGATTCTGCTCCCTATCGTGCAGGCGATCGGTATGGACCCGATCCAGTTTGGTGTGATCATGGTTGTAAACCTTGCCATCGGATTTGTTACTCCTCCAATTGGAGTCAATCTGTTCGTTGCAAGTTCCCTTACCGATGTTCCAGTCATGGCAATCGCCAAAAAAGCCATGCCAATGATCGTATTCTTCCTAATCGCCCTTCTTCTGATCACTTTTATTCCGGCGATCTCAATTGGAATCTTATAGGAGGAGAAAGATGAAAAAATTTACTACTTATAATTCAGACAAAAAAATCCGTCGTATCCTCCGTACAGTCCCGGTACTGGCTGCAGCTGGAATCCTGAGCGTTGCCCTTACCGGCTGCGGCTCTTCCGATGAAGAAGTACAGCGTTATTCCTGGCCGCTGGCAACCGCCAGCCCGGAGGATACCGTAACACAGATCTTCGCCGAGAAGTTTGCAGAAGAAGTCTCAGACTTAAGCAACGGCAAAATGAAGATTCAGGTTTACGCAAACTCCACCCTCGGCGGTGACCGTGACCTTCTGGAGACCTGTGCAGACGGCGACATTCCGTTTGTCGTTCAGAATACTGCACCTCAGGTTTCCTTCATGAGCGACCTTGCTGTATTTGACCTTCCGTGCGTATTCGATTCTCTGGATGACTGCCGTAAAAAGATCGACGATCCACAGTTCAACAGCCTGATCAGCGACGTCTATACCGAAGGCGGCTATCATCTTCTTGGTATGGCAGACCAGGGCTTCCGTGTTATGAGTACAAACAAACCGGTCAACAGCCTTGCAGACTTTAAAGGCCAGAAGATCCGTACCATGGAAAACAGCTACCATCTTGCTTTCTGGAAAGCGCTTGGTGCAAACCCAACCCCGATGAGTTTCAGCGAAGTGTACATCGGCCTGCAGCAGCACACCATCGATGCACAGGAAAACCCATACGAGGTCATCGTTTCCAACAATCTCTATGAACAGCAGGATTATGTTGTAGAAACCAACCATCTTCCGCATCTGATCTCCCTGATCGTCAATGACGATTTCTTCAAGGATCTTCCGGAGGATGAACAGGAGATCATGACAGAGGCTGCCCAGCTTGCCACAGAATACGCAAGAGAACAGTCCGATGCCAGAATCGCAGACAAAGTCGCCGTGATCGAGGACAGCGGAACACAGATCATCAAACTTTCTGATGAGACACGCAAAGAGATCCGCGAGGCTTCTCAGGGCGTTTACGATTCCATCAGGGAAAAGATCAATCCCGATATCTATAATTCCTATATGGAAGGGATCGAGCAGTAACTTTCTGCCGGTCATCTAAATCAAAGCCTTCAAAAAGGAACCCCGCACAGCCTGTTCCAAAGCGCTGTACGAGGTTCCTTTTCTTATTACATCTCTTTTATTCTTTTACATTCAGATATACATCTTCTTTTGAATGGAATCCTCCATCCACGATGACTTCGTCCATGTTTTCTGCAGTCACTGCGATCGGTGTGATCTTGTAATATGGGATCTCGCCGGAACCGTCATCTGTGGTCTCTGTGACCGGGATCTCACAGTCTTTTGAGGTAATGTCTGTACCGTTTCCGAGTGCCACTGCGAGGATCGCCGCTGTGCTTGCCTCCTGCTCGATCGGTTTGTAGACTGTCATGGTCTGTGTCCCCTCTACAATCCGCTGGCAGGCTGCCAGGTCTGCATCCTGCGCAACCAGTGCCACCTGTCCTGCGAGACGGTTTTCTGCCAGGACTTTGACTGCCTGGCTTGCCAGATCATCATTGCCGCACATCACGCCCACAATGTCGTCTGTCACCTCAAGGCCTTTGTTTACATGCGTTGCTGCCATCTCAGCGAGCCAGTTATCACAGTATCCTGTATAGGCGATCTTGAGTTTGCTTCCTTTCAGAGCCTTACGGAAACCAAGTTCTACCTCCTCTACATTTTTGTCCGTAGGAGAACCGTTGATCGCGAAGATATTTCCACCGTCCGGGCATGCCTCGACCAAAGCCTCTCCCATCAGGGTTCCTACCATCTCATTGTCGATCGTGATATAGAGGTCTGCATCCACATTTGCGATCATCCGGTCATAGCAGACTACTTTGATCCCCTTGTCCTTCGCTTCTTTTACCACATCATACAGAGCATCTCCGTCGATCGGGATGATCACGATCACGTCCATTTCCTTCTGGATAAAGTATTCGATCTGTGAGATCTGTTCATCCACATCACCGCCTGCCACCTGGACATTTACTTCTGCCCCAAGCCCCTGTGCCGTAGATACGAACATATCCCGGTCGCGAAGCCATCTCTCGATCACAAAGGAATCAAAACTGAGTCCGATCTGGAGTTTCTTTTCTTCTGTTGTTTCTTTTTTTGTTGTCTCAATTTTCTGTGTTCCGCATCCTGTCACGCAAAGAACAAACATCAGGGCAGTTATAAGAAGAGCTATCCCTCTTTTCTTTTTCATTTTCCGTACCTCGTCTTGAATTCACTTGGAGTCATGTCTGTCTGCTTCTTAAAGATCCTGCTGAAATAGTTCGGGTCTGTATAGCCGCTCTTTACGCCGGCTTCTTTGACGCTGACTTCCGGCTGTTTCAGGAATTCTTTCGCTTTTTCTATTCGGATCCTAGTGAGATATTCAATGAAGTTCTCGCCCGTTTCCTCCTTGAAGATCTTGCTGAAATAATAAGGGCTGATATTTACCTGACCGGAAACTTCATCCAGTGAAATGTCCTTGCTGAAATTTTCCTGGATGTAGAGCATTGCCTTTTTGACAGCGGAATTCGACTGTTCCTCTTTCTGATCACGGATGGAACGACAGATGTTGACCATCTTATCCAGAAACCAGCTTCTGAGTTCTTCGTAACCGCTGCATGCCATCGCTACATCCAGATAATCCCGCCTGTAGCTGAATCCATAGTTGACAGCACCTGCCTCAAAAGCGATCTTTTCGCCCCAGATAATGTATTCCAGAACCTTCAGACGGATGTTGTTCATATCCTCCGCGTAATGTTCCAGCATCCAGTCAAAGAACGTATTCAGCTCCTGTACACATTTCTTTTCGTCCCCATCACCAAGATAACGGAAGATCCGTTTCTCCATATCGACAGGAAACTCCTCATCATAAACACCGTTCTGCGAAAGGTCCTCGATATGGATCACTCTGCTCTTGCTTCCGTTCAGCGCGCGGAGTGCTTCACGGTAAGAGCGCTCCAATTCCCGCATAGGTCTGATCCTGCCAAGTCCGATACGAAATCTGGCATCGATCCTGTTTTCCAGCCTTGACACAAGATTTCTCGCCTGTTCCACGAGGTCGATCCTTTCTTCATATGGATTCTCAGGCAGGCTGCACGGCACGATCACCGGAATACGGTTTGACATCACCGATCCCACTGCACAGGAAAAAGAGGATTTCACCACATCCCTCAGCTCATCATAAAAACTCTGTGCTTTCACATTCATTCCGACAGGGCTTATCAGCCTACCATTTTCATACGACTGGCCAAACTGGATGACCATGACATAGCCCTGTTTTTCCTCGATATCCAGAAGCTGCCGGTAGTAGTCTGCTGTCTGTTCCTCCTGCTGGAACAAAAGGCTTCCTACAAAGCTGTTTTCCACAACAGGGATGACCGTTTCCAGTTTTTCCTGGATCTTCAACAGGTTGCTTCTCTGATTTCTCTTCTTATCCACCTTCTCGATGGCTTCTTCCACCGCGGAGATGATCTTTGCCTTGGAGATCGGCTTTGTCAGATAACGCTCCACGCCAAGATCGATCGCCTCTTTTGCATAATCAAACTTGTCATAAGCAGATACTACATAAAAAAGTGCTGTCGTATTGAATTTTCGTATTTCCCGCATTGCCTGGATCCCGTTGATTCCCGGCATATGAATGTCCATAAAGACAATGTCCGGATGAAAAGTTTCTGCTTTTTCTGTCACTGCTCTTCCTGTCTTGGCAGTTTCTGTGATACAGCTGTCCCCAAATGTACTGGATATCACACTTTTGAAAGCTTCCAGCATAATTCCCTCGTCATCTGCTACCAATATACGATACATTGTTTTGTTTCCCCTCCACTTTCTTATGCTACTCCAGTTCCTCTTTTTCCATCGGAATGACAATATGAACTTTCGTTCCGGTTCCAGGTCCGTCACTCTCGATCGTCATAAGTCCTTCCTGTTTGTAATACAGCTTCAGTCTTTCTATGACATTATGTACCGCGATTCCTGTAGAATAGCGGTTTTCTTCATCCTGCACTGCTCTTCCTTCCATAACCTTCGCGATCATTTCTTCCGTCATTCCCGCACCATTGTCGCTGACCGTGATATCGATCATATCCTGGTTTCTGTGGATAGACATCACAATGCGTCCCGTCTCCATGCAGTCATGGATTCCATGCTGGACGGCATTTTCTACCAGCGGCTGAAGGATCATGCTTGGAATGCGGATGTTTTCGATGTCTTCATCTATTTCCCGGATATATACAATATCTCCGGCAAAGCGCACATTCAGGATGTAGATATAATTATCTACCGCCTCGATCTCCTCCCAGAGCATCGCATCTTCTTCCATCTTGCGCACATTATACCGGAAAAAATCCGCCATTTTTTCCAGAAATATACCTGTCTTGTCCGCATCTCCCATCATCGCAAGCTGTGCACCTGCATTCAGGGAATTGAACAGAAAATGCGGATTGATCTGCGCCTGAAGGAACTTCAGCTGTGCTTCCTTAAGGTGTGCCTCCATCATAAGCTCTCGTTCCTTCATCTGCGCCTGCCGCTCCATGCTTTCCTTGAGCTGGTCGATGTTCTCGCGGATGCTCTCCAGCATCTGGTTAAAACTTCTCGTCACGACTCCAACTTCATCATCCATAACAATAGGAAGCTGCGGAACATCGAGATTTCCTTTTGCAACCTCATGTGCCGTATTGGAAAGAGCGGTCAGCGGGCGGATCATATTCCGCACCAGAAGGACCGTCACTGCAAGCCCAACCACATAGACGACGATCAGTACGATCAGGCAGAGTCTGTACAGCACATTCATCGATGACAGTAATAACTGATAATTTGCTGAGTTTGTCTTAAAGCGCAAATTATTTAATTTGTATATGTAAGTGTTGATATATTCATAGAGCTGATTTTCTGTTTCGTAGGAAGTCTTGTATTTCTCTACATTTCTTCCTCGCTTCGCCTGAACTGTCTCATTTGTCTGATCCAGATAACTCTCGGACATCCTGCGGATGTTTTTTTCGAGCATCTTTACTTCGCTGTCCATGTTTTTGTCGTTGAGATCTTCGATCAGATTTTTGTAATTCTGGTCATAACGGTAATAGTTTTCCAGTGTCTCGGTACTTTTTGTATTCAGGTATTCATAGACTGTGTTCTCAACAAGTTCCAGTGCTTCCGAAAGCTCATTCACATCGACATTGCTGGAAAAGACCGCATCGATCCTGGTAACGGCATTCTGGATCTGACTGAAAATAAAGAAATTGATCCCGAGTGCAAAGACAAGCACCATGAGCATGACTCCACTCAGTCTGGTCTGTATGGAATTATTTACGGAAGGGGTGTCCTTTTTTTCTGTCATTTTTCGCCCTCCGTTCTGTACTCATCGGTGTTATCCTTTGTGATCACATGCTGATTGACACTGTAATATCCGTTGCTGTGCCCAAGAGATAAATACTCTTCCAGTGCGTTGACACTGTATTTTCCTACTTCATCCATATCCATCGCGATCGTGGAGGACAGGATCCCCTTGTCGATCGCATTCAGAATCACATCGGAATAATAGTAACCGATCACCTTGACATTTCCAACCTGGTTATAATCGACCAGGGCCTGATATACGCATTCCGTCACGACTTCATCCATGCATACCAGGACATCCGGCAGACTTTCCTCATTTACAAACATATCCCGGACAAATTCTTCCGTGTCAAAATCTGCACTGCTATCCACACAGTACTCTGACAGATTGACAGACTGGCCTGTTTTTTTCCTGGATTCCAGTTCTTTTTTTACCTGATAGTAAACAAGATTGGTCTCCTGTGTCTTGGAACTGGAAGTCGAAAGAAACAGGATCTGTGTGGTCCCTTTTTCATTCAGCATTCCTGCTATCTGGTCAGTATAAGCACTTCCCATCTCATAACTGTTCAGACCGACAAAGCTGATCCTGCGGCATGCAGAATCGTCTGTAAGGATCGTGACAACCGGGATTCCCTCGCGGGCAGCCTCTTCGATCAGTTTCTGCTCGGCCTTGCTTCCGTCTGCTTCAAGAATGATCCCGTCAACGTGAGATGCGATCCCGATCCGCAGACAGTCTTCCTGTGTGTAATTCTTCATCTGTTCCGGTGAAAGAAGTTCGACGTAGGCATCGGCTTCTTTGGCAGTTTCGCTGGCGCTTTGGTAGATGGACTGCCACATCAGGGTATCTTTGTCATTGGAGATCATCAGATAGTGCTTCTGATAACTCGCTGCATATTCTCCTTCGCCCAGATCCACCTTATCCATGGATTTCTGAAAGTAGACCCAGATCCCTGACAGAAAAAAGATGCATCCTGCCAGTATGCAAAAAACTGTCAGTGTAAATTTTTTCATAATTCATCATAATTCCTTTGTATTTTTTCATATTGTAACACAATTATGACAGCATTGCAAAAGGAGCCATTGCTTTTGCACAATGACTCCTCTTGTTAATCTGATCAGATCGATCAGCCGTTCTTTCTGTTGGATAATACATCAAATACAACTGCGATAAGAAGTACGGCACCTTTTACTACGTACTGCCAGGAATCACCGATACCCATGATGGACATACCCATGTTGATGACACCGAGGAGAAGAGCACCGATCACTACACCGCCTACAGTACCGCTGCCGCCGTATGCGGAAGCACCACCGATGAAACAGGAACCGATCGCATCCATCTCGAAGGATGTACCTGTACTACCGTTTACAGAACCTACACGTGCTGCACAAAGAAGACCTGCAAGACCTGCAAGAAGTCCCATGTTTGCATACGCGATGAAGTAAACTTTGTTTGTATCAATACCGGAAAGCTGTGTAGCTTTCTCGTTACCGCCGATTGCGTAGAAGTAACGTCCAAATGCTGTTCTGGATGTGATGAAGTTGTAGATCAGGCAGATTGCAACAACCCATACGAACATGATGGAGATACCTTTGTACTGGAACAGTTTGTAGCAGTACCAGAGGATAACTGCTGCGATGATGACTGCTTTGCTGTAATCAGAAAATGCTGTGTTCTGGCGATATCCTCTTTTTGCTTTGTTTGCTCTGGAACGAACTACGTTGAAGATCACATAAACTGCAACTACGATACCAACGATCAGTGCAGAATAGTTTGCTGTGTCGTCAAGTCCAGGAATGTTGATGTAGGATGTAAATACATTCAGGAAACCTTTGTCCTGGATAGAAACAGTCTTGTTGTCCAGGATCAGACGTCCAAATCCACGGAAGATGAACATACCTGCAAGTGTTGTGATAAATGGAGGGATACGTTTGTAACCGATCCAGTAACCCTGCCATACACCTACCAGAAGACCTACAACGAGGCAGATGATAATGGTAAGATATGGGTTCATTCCTTTGTTACCGATCATGACAGCTGCAAGACCACCGACCATACAGATAACAGCACCTACAGAAAGGTCGATGTTACCACCTGTCAGGATACATAACAACATACCACATGCAAGAACCAGAACGTAACCATTCTGAAGCATCAGGTTTGACATATTCTGTGCATACAGAAGTCTTCCATCTGTCAGGCCACAGAACAGGATAAATACAACTACCAGTGCAATGACCATTGTATATTTTCTTAAGAAATCTTTTACATTAAACTTCATTTTTTTACCCCTTTCCCGGTAGAATCGAATTCACGTTTCGACCTTATTTCTTATTCTGCTCCTGCATGATCGAAGCCATAATACGTTCCTGTGTTGCCTCTTCGGCACTGAGTTCGCCTGCCAGACGGCCCTCACTCATAACGTAGATACGGTCACACATACCAAGAAGCTCCGGCATTTCGGATGAGATCATGATAACTGATTTTCCATCTTCTACCATTTTGTTGATCAGGCAATAGATATCGTATTTTGCACCTACATCGATGCCTCGTGTCGGCTCATCCAGAATCAGGATATCCGGTTCTGTAAACATCCATTTGCCGAGAAGTGCTTTCTGCTGGTTACCACCGGAAAGGTTGCCGATCTTCTGCTCATTGGAAGGAGTCTTGGTTCCCATTTCCTTTGTCATCTCATCAGCCAGGTGCACTTCCAGATCTGTGTTGATCACGCCCTTTTCACAGACTTTGGAAAGTCGTGCAAGCGTTGTATTAAATCGAATAGATTCTCCGAGGATCACACCGTTTGTCTTACGGTCTTCTGTTACATAGGCAAGACCATGACGGATCGCATCACGCGGATTCTTGAGGTTTACTTTTTCTCCCTTGATATAGAGTTCACCACTGATGTTGCTTCCGTAGCTCTTTCCGAATACGGACATTGCAAACTCAGTACGTCCTGCACCCTGCAGTCCGGAGAAACCAATAACCTCGCCTTTATGTACTTTACAGGAAATATTGTCATCTACGACTTTTTCCGGATAAAGCGGATGATGTACGGTCCAGTTCTTTACTTCCAGCATGACATCTTTGCTGACGTTATGCTTTCTGGCCGGATAACGGTCATCCATAGAACGGCCAACCATACCTTTGATGATACGGTCTTCGCTTAAGTCATCTACGCCTTTTGTCAGTGTTTCGATCGTTGTACCATCTCGGATGATCGTACAGCGGTCTGCACAATAGATGATCTCATTCAGTTTATGTGTGATGATGATAGAGGTAAGACCGTTTTTCTTGAATTCCATCAGAAGATCCAGAAGCATTTTGGCATCTTCATCATTCAGAGAAGAGGTAGGCTCATCCAGGATCAGAAGTTTAACCTTCTTGGAAAATGCCTTGGCGATCTCTACCAGCTGCTGTTTACCTGTTCCGATATCTTTGATCAGTGTCTGTGCAGATTCATGGAGCCCAACCTGAGCCATGTGTTTTTCTGCTTCACTGTATGTTTTGTCCCAGTCAATGCTGCCTCTTTTATTCTTAATCTCGTTTCCGAGAAACATATTCTCTCCGATAGAAAGCAACGGAATCAGTGCAAGTTCCTGATGAATAATGACGATACCTTTCGCTTCACTGTCGTTCAGGTTTTTAAACTTACATTCCTCGCCTTCATAGGTAACGGTACCTGTATAACTTCCATATGGATACTGACCACTTAATACGTTCATCAGTGTGGATTTTCCCGCACCGTTTTCACCGATCAGCGCGTGAATCTCTCCTCGCTGGACCTCAAGATTTACATTGTCCAGAGCTTTGACACCGGGGAACTCCTTCGTAATGTGATCCATTACTAAAATATTGTCTGCCAAAATGGCGCCCCCTTTCCAAAAAGCAGGCGGGGCATTCACCCCGCCCATTTAATTCAAGTTTATATATTTACTGGTTGCTCACTGCCTGCGGAAGTATCAGCCTGCTGGATGAAGGTATCCGTCATCGTCCTGTGTGTAGTATCCTGTGTCAACAAGTTCTTCTTTCATGTTGTCTTTGGTTACAACTGTAGGAACAAGCAGGAAGGATGGGCATTTGTTTCCATCAGATGTTTCATAGGATTCTGTATCATATGCACAATCGAAATCCCAGCCAGAGTTTTTGATCAGAGATTCATCAATTGTGTCACCTTTCAGCATTGCTTCTGCAAGGTCAAGTGTTACGACTGCTTCGTTTGCAACTGCTTTGTAAACGGTCATGGACTGTTTTCCGTCAACGATGTTTGCAAGGTTTGCTTCGTCACCGTCCTGTCCTGTGATCAGAACGTCATTTTTGCCTGCATAGTCAGACTCGATCGCCTGTGTAACACCAAGTGCTGTAGAGTCATTGGAGCAAAGAGCTACATCAAGCTGTGTTCCGTCTGCATAGTAGGAAGCGAGGATGTTCTGCATTCTTTCGAGAGCTGTCTGTGTATCCCACTGAGCTGTTGCAACAGAGTCGAAATCTGTCTGTCCGGAAACTACATTTAATGTTCCTGCATCCAGATAAGGTTTCAGAGTATCGTAAGCACCGTTGAAGAAGTATCCAGCGTTGTTATCTGCCGGGTCACCTGCTGTGAACTCGATGTTGTAGGTTTTGTCACCTGCATTGTCAAGATCCAGAGTATCGATTACGTACTGTCCCTGAAGAGTACCTACTGTGTAGTTATCGAAAGAAATATAGTAGGAAACTGCATCGGATTTGATCAGACGGTCATAAGAAATAACCGGGATTCCAGCATCTTTAGCTTCATCCATAACTGTGTTAAGTGCTTCACCATCGATAGCTGCAACTACCAGAAGGTCAACTCCGTCGGAGATCAGGTTCTGGATATCATTTACCTGACGGTCTGTTTCGTTGTCGGAGTATGTCAGCTCTACATCATAGCCAGCTGCTTTGAACTGTTCTTCCAGATAAGAACCATCTCTGTTCCAACGCTCCAGAGACTGTGTCGGCATGGAAATTCCGATCTTTCCGCCGCCTGCTGCATCATCAGAAGCAAATGCAGGAACTGCACAGGATGTGATTGCCATTGCTGCTGCCATCGCTAAAACTAATTTTTTCTTCATAAGAAACCTCCCATTTTTTATTCGTTCTTATTAGCTATTTCGTATAGCTTTTTGATGAGATTATAATACCATATGGATATATTAAACAAAATGGACTGTTTTTTGATGCACCTTTCAATTTTTGCGAAAAAAAATATCCAGATGGGACTCATCTGGATATTTTAGTAAAATCTTTATAAATGATAGTAAAATTATGCTATTGACAGGGAGTTGTATGCTATTTTGCTGCCTTATTTACTCTCTGCATCCAGGGCGCGGAGGCTGTGTACGAGTTCTTCGCAGATCTCCAGCTTGTCCTTGCCATCTGTCTCGATCACGATGTCAGAAGCAGCTTCGTATTTCTCGCGGCGTTTCTCCATCAGGTCTGCGATGAAATCAACGTTTTTGTTGCCCTCAAGGAGCGGTCTGTCGTGATTGTCCTTGACACGGTTCAGGATTGTCTCCGGTTTTGCGGTAAGGAGAACGACACGTCCATTCTTCTTCATCTCAACAACGTTGCGCTCTCTCATCGGAACACCACCGCCGCAGGAGATGACAACGTTTTTCCTGGACTGCATCTCGATCAGCAGTTCTGTCTCCAGATTGCGGAAGTATTCTTCTCCATAGGTCTCGAAGATATCGGAGATGGACATTCCCTCTCTCTCCGCGATGATCTGATCCATCTCAACAACTTCCATGGCAAAAACTGTCCGAAGAAAATCAGAGATTGTAGATTTGCCGGCTCCCATGAAACCGATCAGCACGATATTGTAATCAAACAGTTTACGTGCCTGGATCTTCTTGCTGTTTCTGGTGATCTCCTCAAATACTGCGTCTACTTCGTTCTTATGACGCTTGCCTTCCATTCTTCTGGCAAGCCATTCCTTCTGTTTTGCCTCCTGCTCCGGCTGGAGGATCGGGATATCGTTGGCTTCCTTGTAAACCATGATATCCTCTACAATTCTGTTACGCATGAGCAGTGCATCCAGAAGGATCTCGTCACACTGTCCCAGGCTCTCTCTAAGTACATCTAACTGGCTCATATCGTTTCCTCTTTTCCGTTCACCTCTGTTATCTATTCTATATTCTGCAAAATGGAATTCTTTTCCGTGAACAATTTCGTCCTTTTATTATAACAGCTATTTAACACTTTAACAATATGAAGTGCGAATTTTATTCCAGTTTATTCTGCATTTTTGAGAGCTTCGCCCATAGGAACTTTGCGGATCCTTCTGTATTCCAGCAGCGCAACGATACCATAGGTCACAAATCCTGCTGCAAACATCTGCACATAGATCATCGGGTCGATCCATAAGGCAATCCAGCCGGAAATACTCTGCAGCATCATTTCCCTGAACAGGACTTCCATCACGGTCGCCTCGATCGGCAGACTGATGAGAAGGCACAGGATGACTACGATCGATGTGGACATGATGTACAGCCTGCTGATCTCTCCGTTCGTGTAACCAAGGATCTTTGTCATGGAGATGGACTGTGCGTTTTTTTCGATGATGATCTTGGACAGGAGATAGATCAGGATCATATAGATTGCGATCGCAAAGCCGTTGACCAGCCCCATCATGCTTCCCATTGATACATTCAGCTGTCTGGAAATCTTTGTCAATGCATCCAGATCTATCACGGAACCAATGTAGCTGCTGTCGATATCCGTAATCTCTGAGTTGCTGAAATAGCCACTGAAATAATCATCTCCCAGATCAAACATCTGATTCAGTTCATCCTGCGGCATAAAGATACAGAGACCTCCATTGTAATCATAGATCCCGCCGATTCCGAATGTATACTCATCATCTTCATATTTTTCTTTGAGGGTGATCGTGTCTCCCGGCTTCAACAAAAACTTATCTGCATATGCCTGTGAGATATAAACTCCATCCGAAAAATCCGCATCGATATACTTACTGTCATCATGAATGCCATAAAGAGACACTTCTTCGCTCTTATATTTGCCCGGAAGCGTATTCAGTGAATAGGCACTGAATTCTTCCGCATCTTCATTATCCGTTTCCGTATCACGTGAAAAAAGAAGCATATCCAGCATACTTTCCAGTTTATTGCTGCCTCCCATCACACTGACCGGCACAGACAACATATACTGGTATTTTGCCAGCATATTGTTCTGGATCTCCATCTGATAATGATCCAGTGCGGACGGAAGCAGAAGCCCGAACATCAGAAGCAGGTTTGCAAAAACGATTCCCACAAAAAGCACCAGATAGTTGCTGATATTCTGGAAGATCACACGCAGACGGAATCTGTGGAAGATCTTGAGTTTCGGGCTTAAATAAAGGGCTCTTTTCTGTTTTCTGGTGGACAGATCCCTTCGAAGGAATTTAAGCGGGGAAAGCTTCAGCTTATGATGCAGGATTGCATAGTTGACCACAAACATGATCACCACAGGAACCACAGTTGTCAGAAGAAACGCTTCTGCATTCCAGATCGTCACATAAGTCGGAAGGCTGTAGCTTCCATAATACATACCGGCGCAGACATCTTTGAACGCCGTATATCCCAGAATATTTCCGATCAGTGCACCGATGAGTGTCACAATGACAGGAAGTGTCATATAATGCTGGGCCAGCTCGCCTCTGGTATAACCGGATGCCCGGAGTGTTCCGATGACACCGGCCTCTTTGGCGATCGTATTGCTGGTTGTGATGCCAAATACAAATGCCATGATCACAATGATGATATACAGAAGCATGACCATCATTGCCTTATCGCTTCCCATATCGTCACCGGTAAAAATGATCGCCTGATTCTGATACTGTGGAACAAAATTTTCCAGTGTGACTACTTTTCCCATTGCCTTCATCAGATCTTCGGAAACATCTTTTTCCTCAATCTCGCTCTGTGGCTTTTCATTGTAAGTCCAGGCATAGTTATACTGGAGTTTGTCCTGATCGAGAGTGTCAAACTCTTCCTCCGTTACCAGACCAACACCAAATTTTACCGCATCAAACATTGTGTCACTGTTGTTCTGAAACAGGCAGCTGTAATCGGAAAGTGCAACGAGCCCTGTGACCGTCCAGGATTTTGTTCCATCCTCCAGCGTATCTCCGATCTTCAGGTCATTGTTATCCGCATACATACGGTCGATTGCGATCTCGCCTGTTTTTTCTGCCAGCTTGCCGTCCATCAGGCAGACTTTGTTGACATCTGTACGGTTCTTGAAGAAACGCATCGTACTGCCATTGGTGAGAGTATCTTCTATATAATAGTTCTCATAGACTTTGACGCCTTTTTCTTCGATCGCTTCGCGCTGTCCACGGTACAGCCGCTCTCCGGTGCGGAAGTTTCCATCTTCGATGTTGTATTTTTCAAATCCCTCATTGTATGCCTGGATCATACTGCCATCTGCAACCAGGAAACCGGATACCATTCCGATCGTCGTAACCATCAGGATAAACACGACCAGATATTTGCCGAATTCCCCTTTGAGTTCACGGGGGATCCTTTTTCTCAGAGGATTTTTCATGATACCGCCTCCTTACCAGTCAAGATCCATTGCCGGGATCTTATGTTCATTCTGATAATTCTTACGTATCATGCCATCACGCAGTTTAACTACACGGTCTGCCATATCCTTGATCGCATCGTTGTGCGTTACCATGATGACGGTATTGCCGTATTTCTGATTAACAGTCTCGATCAGTTTCAGGATCTCCTTGGAAGTATTGTAATCCAGTGCTCCTGTAGGCTCATCACAGAGCAGGATATCCGGATTCTTTACGATGGCACGTCCAATCGCAGTTCTCTGCTGCTGTCCGCCGGAAAGCTGGTTCGGAAGTTTCCTCTGGTGCTCATAGAGTCCAAGTGTATGCAGAAGCTCATCCACATCCAGTGCCCGGTCACTCAAATATGCCCCAACTTCGATATTTTCACGGACAGTCAGATTCGGTATCAGATTATACATCTGAAAGATGTATCCCAGATGCTTCCGCCTGTACTGGGAAAGTTTCTTTTCTTTCATATCTGCCAGTTTCTCACCTTCAATGGAAATGCTTCCTGCATCTACGCTCTCGATCCCGCCAATGATATTCAGAAGCGTGGATTTGCCGGAACCGGATGGACCCAGAAGCACACAAAATTCTCCTTTTTCAATATCCAGATCCAGACCCTTGAGGACATCTACCCTGCTGTCCCCGGAGCCAAATGATTTCCTGATATCCCTTATTTCCAAAAACATAATAGTCTCCTTTTCATACTCTGTTATAGTGGTATAACACTGTTACTATTATGTTAGTTTAAACTATCCAGGTTGTCAACTTGTGGAGTTTATTATGAAAAACTTTCTCAATAGTGCTGAATTCAGGCAACTTTTGCACCACCAGTTCTTCTTTTGAGATATGTAATACAAAAAATAATCCCCTCAGACAACCGATTACGGTCATCCAAGGGGATTGAATTCACTTCATTAATATGAAACCTCTGAACTAATTATTTAGCTGCCGGAGCATCAGAGATGATGGAGAACAGAGAAATGTCTTCCAGAGTGATTGTAACTGTGTGGTTCTCTAAATCGATATCTTCTGCCGGAATCTCAACGATTTCCCAGAGTCCTGTTTTTGCATTGTAAGCCAGAACTTTGAGTCCTGTTAAGTCTTTTGTAAGGTTCTGAACAGTAAGAGTTACTTTGTATTTACCATCCTCTGTTTTTTCGATAGTTACATCAGAGTTCTCATCTTCTGTCAGGGAGTAGAATGCTGTTACGAATTCTGTTCCTTCAAGTTTTTCAGCGATCTCTAAGAGATTTGCTTTCTGATCTTCTGTCAGATTAGCGTTTGCAGTTGTTTCTTCTTTTGCTGCTGCGATGAAATCTTTCATTACATCTGTGCCTTTGTTTACATCAACAACTGCGCCCGGAAGAACTGTGTAAGTTTTGGAAATTTCCTGGTAAATAGGTGTAGTTGTATCTACAACTGCAACTTTGTAACCGTCTGCTTTACCAGTCTTGTCGATACTTCCTGCTGCCATTGCAGTAACTGCAGAAGTAACTACTACTGCTGCTGCAACAACACATGCCATGATACGTTTTTTGAGCTTCATCTTTCATCTCTCCTTTGGGATTTTTATTTAGATAATAGTACTTACGTGCTAACTATCTCTTACAACTTATTATAAAACATAGAAAGAACCAGTTTGTAAAGTGCATCATCATCTACATGATACTCGTCATAATATTCCCCTTCTACGCCCTCACCAGGAACAGTCTGTGTTTCCAGTGTACTGTTTCCTGCTGCATTCAGGAGTTTGACAAACACATCATTTCCCATATTTGTTACGGTATAAGGCTGGATATCATTCAGCATATTACCCACAAAAGAGGAATCTGTCTGTGTCTTCTCCTGAAGTTTCGGGATCAGAGCCTTCAGATAGATCTTCTGCCGCTGCTGGCGAACCAGTGCACTCTGACTCTTGCCCGAATCTCGATAACGCAAAAATTCTTCTACATTATCGCCATTGATAACTACGGTTGCTCCTTCTTTGAAATAAGGATCGTATTCTTCCAGACTGTCATCCGGTACAACGATCTCCACATCACCTACAAGCTTCCCAATCTCGGAGATACCGCTGATGTTCATAGAATAATATCCCTGAATCGGAAGGCCATGAAGAAGATTCGAAACTGCTGTTTTCATCAGTTCACAGCTTTCTTCCTTACCATCTCCATAGGCATACTGCAAGTTAATATGGTTGTCCGTCATTCCCAGACTTATTCCTGACGGGTTAAAAACCTCAATCTCTGTAATTGTGTCACGTGGAATGGAAAGTACCTGCACCTGCTCAGTCGCCCGATCCAGAGATACTAAATAAATAGAATCCGCCTGTCCGGCATCCAACTGACTCTCCATCTCACTGACTTCTTCTGTTGAATCAATTCCCATAAATAGGTAATTGCTCAGATGATCATTGTAACGGTACGTCGCTCCTTCATACTCAACAGTACTCTGGTCTGATGAACTGACCGTTTCCCCCTGACTGGCACCTGTACTGGTCTTCACAACTCCCTGTGTCTGCTTCCACAGAAAATATCCAACACACAATGCTGCCACCAGAATAATCACAATGACAACAATCACAATCCTTGCTCTACTCTGTCTCTGAGATCTTCTTCTCTTAGTCTTCATTTCTTTTCACTGTTCCCGGACGCTGTATTACTCTTATCAGCATTCTGTGTCTCACTGTCCTTGGACTCTGAAGATTTGTCTGTATCAGAAGTCTTGTCTTCCTCTGAAGTCTTATCAGTATCCGAAGATTTCGCTTTATTTGTCGCTGCTTCCTGCTTCTGTTTGGAAGTATCAGCAGTTCCTGTGCTGTCTTCTTCACCTGCTTCTTCTTTGAGTTCAGACGCATGTTCCTTTACAGTTTCATAATTGTCAATTCCTGTCTCCTGCTTCTCTGACAGTTTCTGCAGACGTTCTGATTCCTGCTTCATTTCCTTGCGGTTTGTCAGTAACAGTCCTCCAAGAACCACAATCAATGCAATACAAATGATCACCAGAATAATATTTGTAAATTTACTATTTCTTCTACTGTTCCAGCTCACTTCTAACCTGCTTTCTTTTATTGTGTTTTTTCTGTCTGTTCTGATGTTGCCAGTTTCTGATAATAGCCACCATAATGTTTATAATAGGAAGAATAATACTTATCCTTCTTGGTGTCAACTTTATTCATTACTGCCCCAAGAATACGGCATCCACTCTTCTCAAGCTGTTTGATGCACTTCTGTGCAAGCTTATAGCTTACGACACCAGGTTCAATGACAAAAATCCCACCATCACAGTATCTCGCAATTACCGCTGCATCGATTACACTTCCGATCGGAGGTGTATCTACAATGATATAATCATAATAATTCCGAATCTCCTTCATGAATGTCCGGAACAGATCCTCACTGAGAAGGCCTGACGGGTTCGGTGCAATCGGTCCTCCGAAAATAATATGTAAATTCGGGTAACTGGTTGAATAAATAAGATCCTTGACCTCTGCCTGTCCACTGAGGAACTGAGACAGCCCAACTACTTCCTCTTCAACTCCCAGACGGATCGCAAAATCAGACTTACGGATATCTCCGTCTATAATAAGCGCTTTCTTGCCAATACTGCTTAACTCCTGAGCTATACTAAGGACAATATCGCTCTTCCCCTCATTCGGAAAGCAGCTACTGACCATGATCGTCTTGATACTCTTTCCTGAAAGCTGGATGTTGGTACGAAGAGTCTTGATTGCTTCTGTATAGAAATAATCCTGCTTTCTGATATCTTTTATTGCAATTTTCCTCATTTATAAGATTCCTCCATCCAAATCAGTGTCTTTTTTTCCTGCGTTTCTTGCCTTTGTAGTGGACGTAGTCCTTTCTGTCCGGAACTACTGCAAGAACAGAAATGCCGAGATATTTCGCAATATCATCTTCTGATTTCAGAGTATCATCCATAATTGTGATCACAACTACGATTGCTGCTGCTGCTACCACGCCAAGGATAAATCCCATTACGACATTCTTCTTCATGCTTGGTGAAGACTGAACTGCCGGGATCTTACCAATCTCAATGATCTTAGGCGGAATAACCTCCATCTTATCTCCAATGTAATTGGATGCTACATTAGCGATCTCATCTACGATCTTCTTTGCCTGCTCCGGATCTGTATTCTGTACAGAAATCTCCAGAATACGGCTGTCGGATGGATTCTCTATGGAAATACTTTTTCTCAGAGCATCAGAATCCATATCCAGATCCAGGTTCTTGATTACCTGTTCAAGAACAGGTGTACACTTGATCAGTACGGTGTAATCACTTGTCAGACTGGTTCCCAGCTGAATATCAGCAAGAGAAGTAAGTGTTGTCTCCTTGGACAGAACCAGAATGCTTGATGTAGAGGTATATACCGGAGTCATTACAAATTTCGTGAATAATCCGCAGAGACAGCCAACCAGCAGACCTGCTGTCAGAAGAATCAGGAATTTGGATTTTAACACATTAAAAATCTCAAGCAGATCAATCTCTACCTCATCATCCTGTTTGTTTCCGTCAATCGGATCATCAAGATACGAATTCAAATTCTCTAACATCGTATAA
This sequence comes from Blautia sp. OM07-19, assembly GCF_003481595.1. NCBI lineage: Bacteria > Bacillati > Bacillota > Clostridia > Lachnospirales > Lachnospiraceae > Blautia > Blautia sp. OM07-19. Next base: position 42,802 of record NZ_QULA01000007.1, on the reverse strand, counting down.
TTTCCTTCCTCTGTTTTATTACGCTGCAGCTTATATCCTATACTATCTTCAGCGTAACATCGTAATATATGCATTTATCATACTACCATACGCCCTGAGAAGTGTCAATCAACAAAACTTCCAGATATCTTGCAGAATGTGTCTTTTTCCCTGTACATTCTCCCTGTTCACATCACAAATCCCATGATTCTTTCTGCAATAAACACCGCCGCACATGCGAATAATGCCACCGTCAGAAGGCTCTTTTCCTTATACGCGACAATCAGTGCCACGACAAGTCCTACCACACCGGAAAGGATTCCTCCTGCAGTCGCTGTCAGGATCGCCGGGAAAGTCATCGCAGCAAGACAGGCATATGGCACATAATATAAGAAAGATTTTACAAACGGGCTTGTGATCTCCTTCTTAAAAAGGACCAATGGAAGCATACGGATCAGGTAGGTAACACCTGCCATGACCAGGATATAAACATATATATTTGGCTTCATCTCTCTACGCCTCCTTCTCTTCCGGGACCGGGCAGAAATATGCTGCGATTCCGGCTACCAGTACGGTTGTAATGATGATCACAAATCCGGCAGAAACTTTATTCAGAACCGGAACAACTGCAAAGATGGTGCTGACTGCCATTGCTCCGATCACAACACCTAATATCGCTCTGTTTTTCTTTGCCGGCGGTATGATGACTGCGAGGAACATTCCATAGATTGCCACGCTCAGTGCACTGACCAGGAAATCCGGCAGAAGATTTCCTGAGACTGCCCCGACCAGAGTACCCAGTGTCCATCCTGGAATCGCAACTGCCATCACACCATAGTTGTACCATGGGCTGACACGCCCCTCCTGGCTGGCACTGACACCAAAGATCTCATCCGTCACACCAAAAGCAACAGCCAGTCTGTGCCCTGTAGAAACACCTCGTTCCAGTTTCTGGGAAAGTGAGAATGACATCAGACAATATCTCAAGTTGATAACAAGCTGTGTCAGTGCCATCTCCCACAGAGATCCCGAAGCAAAAATAATCCCGATCCCTGCAAACTGTCCCGCTGAAGTAAGGTTTGTCAGTGAGATCAGTACGGCGGCGGCGATTGAGATCCCGCCTGCAACCGCCATCATACCAAAAGTAAAGGATACCGCAAAGTATCCCAGACCAATGGGGACTCCGTCATGGAGTCCCTTCTTAAAAGCAGTGCTGTTCATGATGATCTTTAGCCCTCCAGACTGTTCAGTACACGGAAGCCATTGTTGGTCAGTACGTTTTCTGTGACAAAAACATCGTCTGTCTGAAGGATCATGATCGGAAGACTGTTTCCTCTATGATAAGATGTATAAATATAATCAAGGTTTACATTGCAGTTTCCGAGAACTTCAAGAACAGCATTCAGGCCGCCGACTTCATCCTTGATGTCTACGGCAATGACCTCTGTCACACGGTTCATATATCCATTCTCTGTAAGGATCTTCTCTGCCTCATCTGCTTTGTCTGTCACCATACGGAACAGTGCAAATTCCGGTGCATCAAAACATGCAAATCCATAGATGTCAATTCCTGCTTCTTTGAGGAGACCTGTTACTTTCTGAAGGCTTCCTGCTTTGTTTTCGATGAATACGATATTCTGTTTGATCATTTTCTCTCTCCTCGTCCTGTATGTATAAATATACTAACTTTTTTCATTATACTCACCTTTATACAAAAAGTAAACCGTCAGAAACATTTCTTGTGCTCCTGACGGTCTGATATTTTAGTCTAATTCTTCATCCACATATTTCTGGATATTGGATGCATTCACATATTTCTTAAGATGCTCTCCATCTGTGATGACCAGAGTCGGTGCCTGCATGATCCCGAACTGGCGCGCCATGTCCGGATTCTTCTCTGCATCAATGATCTCCAGATCTTCGCCTTCCAGCATTTTCTTGGCCATACGGCAGTTCGGACAGGTACTTGTAGTAAACAGGTATTTATGTGTTTCCACCGGTTCTACTTTGACATCATCCTCTGTCACTGTCACCATGCTGGTGTGTACCTTCTTGAGTGAAGAATGCATCACATCATATAAAGTACGGTTCTTATATTCCTGTGCCTTACCATCGTTCCAGTTCTGTACCGGACGATAGTATCCTGTAATACGGCTGTAAACTTCTGCCTTCTTGCCACATTTCGGACAGGTAAAGTGCTCACCGCTCAGATAGCCATGTTCCTTGCATACGGAGTAGGTAGGTGAGATCGTGTAATACGGCAGTCTGTAGTTCTCTGCGATCTTGCGTACCAGAGATGCTGCTGCTTTCCAGTCCGGAAGTTTCTCTCCGAGGAATCCATGGAATACAGTTCCTGAAGTATACAACGTCTGAAGCTCGTCCTGGATATCCAGTGCATCAAAGATATCAGAGCTGAATTCGACCGGAAGATGGGAACTGTTTGTGTAATACGGTGTGTCGCCCTTGCTTCCTGCTGTACGGATGTCCGGCCAGCGTTTACGGTCATGTTTTGCCAGACGGTATGCGGTGGACTCTGCCGGAGTCGCCTCCAGGTTAAAGAGTTCTCCCGGATATTCCTCCTGATAATCAGAAAGTCGGTTACGCATATGTGTCAGAACTTCTTTGGTAAATTTCTGAGTACGTTCATCAGTCATGTCGCATCCGAGCCATCTCGCATTCAGACCAGCTTCATTCATTCCTACAAGACCGATTGTCGAGAAGTGGTTGTCAAAACTTCCCAGATATCTCTTGGTGTACGGATACAGTCCCTCATTCAGAAGTTTCGTGATCACTTCACGCTTGATATGCAGTGATCTTGCGGAAATATCCATCAAGCGGTCCAGTCTACGGTAAAATTCCTCCGGTGTCCTGGACTGGTATGCGATCCTTGGCATATTGATCGTTACTACGCCGACAGAACCTGTGCTCTCACCGGAACCAAAGAATCCGCCGCTCTTCTTGCGGAGTTCACGAAGGTCAAGACGAAGTCGGCAGCACATGCTGCGGATATCGCTCGGTTTCATATCGCTGTTGATATAGTTTGAAAAATACGGAGTTCCGTATTTCGCTGTCATTTCAAATAACAGACGGTTGTTCTCTGTATCTGACCAGTCAAAATCTTTCGTAATGGAATAGGTCGGGATCGGATACTGGAATCCTCTTCCGTTGGCATCACCCTCGATCATTGTCTCGATGAATGCCTTGTTGACCATATCCATCTCTTTCTTGCAGTCTTTGTACTTGAAGTCCATTTCCTTGCCGCCTACGATCGCCGGAAGCTCTGCGAGGTCGTCTGGAACGGTCCAGTCAAGTGTGATATTGGAGAACGGTGCCTGTGTTCCCCAGCGGCTTGGGGTATTTACGCCATAAACAAAGGATTCAATGCACTTCTTGACTTCCGGATAAGCAAGTCCGTCTGCCTTGACAAACGGAGCAAGGTAAGTATCAAAAGAAGAAAATGCCTGTGCTCCTGCCCATTCATTCTGCATGATCCCAAGGAAATTGACCATCTGGTTACACAGAACGCTTAAGTGCTTCGCCGGGGCGGATGTGATCTTGCCCTCGATTCCGCCAAGTCCCTCCTGGATCAGCTGCTTGAGAGACCATCCTGCACAGTAGCCTGTCAGCATGGACAGATCATGAATGTGGATATCTGCATTTCTGTGCGCTTCTGCAATCTCGTTATCATAGATCTCTGAAAGCCAGTAATTGGCTGTTACTGCACCGGAGTTACTTAAGATCAGACCTCCGACGGAATATGTTACTGTTGAATTTTCTTTTACTCGCCAGTCCTCGACCTTAACATAGCTGTCTACGATTTCTTTGTAGTCGAGGATCGTTGATTTCATATTACGGATCTTTTCTCTCTGTTTGCGATAAAGGATATATGCCTTTGCCACATCGCTGTATCCGGCCTGGATCAGTACGTTCTCCACGCTGTCCTGGATGTCCTCTACGGTTACTTTATTGTTCTGGATCTTATTCTGAAAGTCTGCCGTAACCCGAAGTCCGAGAAGATCGATCATATCCTTACTGTAAATTTTTTCTTTTGCGTCAAATGCTTTGTCAATGGCTGAAGTGATCTTGGACATCTGAAAGTCTGCGATCTCTCCGTCACGTTTAACTACCTGAAACATGCTACACCATACCTCCCTGTCATGCGCTGTAGACCTATTGTATCAAACTATGCCCTTTGCGTCAATATATAAAAAACACTATATATTGTGTCATGTTAATCATTTCACAACTATATAGTGTTTGTTTTTGTTATATTTTTCTTATGATATCTGCCGGTTTTGCCCGTATTTTCGGGCTTTTCGCACGTTATTTCGGCATCACAGAAACAAAGATTTCTGCCGGTACACGTGCCTTTACAAAAATTCCATCTTCACGATATTCTTCTGAGAGAAGGCTTCCAAACTCACGGATCTTCTGGATCTTGCCAGCTTCACTGTACGGGTACAATTCCTCCAGATAGATCTGATCCTCCGCCAGAAGTTTCGCAAGGACGTCCTTAAATTCATCCAGACCTTCTCCTGTTCGTGCAGAACATTTCACAGTATAATCCGCTTTGAGATCACGGATACCGCTTCCTGTTACCTGGTCCTGTTTGTTCAGAAGTGTAACGATCTTTTTGCCGGTCGCTCCCAGTTCCCGGAGAGTTTCATAAACTGTGAACATCTGAAGCTCCGCCTGCGGGTTGGATGCATCCACCACGTGGATGATATAATCTGCATATTTTGCTTCTTCCAGTGTACTCTTGAAAGCTTCTACCAGATGATGCGACAGTTTACGGATAAATCCTACAGTATCTGTAAGCAGGATCTGCTGTCCGTCCTTGAGTTCGAGCACTCTCGTTGTCGGGTCCAGCGTGGCAAAAAGCTTGTCTTCTGCCAGGATCCCCGCTCCTGTCAGTGTATTCAAAAGAGTGGACTTTCCTGCATTCGTATATCCTACGATCGCCGCTGTCTTGAGGTTTCCTCTGGAACGCTTACCGCGGATCAGTTCTCTGTGTTTCTCCACCTGTGCAAGTTCTGCCTTGAGTGCAGAGATCCTGGTACGGATCAGTCGTCTGTCTGTTTCCAGTTTCTTCTCTCCAGGTCCTCTCGTACCGATACCGCCGCCCAGACGGGACAGGGATTCTCGAAGTCCGACGAGGCGCGCCGCACGATAACGAAGCTGCGCCAGTTCGACCTGGATCTTACCCTCACTGGATACAGCACGTCCTGCAAAAATATCCAGGATCAGAAGGGTTCTGTCCATAACCTTGCAGTCCAGTTCCCGTTCCAGATTGTTCAGCTGTGCCGGAGAAAGTTCATCATCACAGATGACTCCATTGGCATCCAGAGCGCGTAAAAGGGATGCCACTTCTTCAATCTTGCCTTTGCCGATATAGGTTCCAGGATGGACTGCCTCTCTGTTCTGGATCACCTTCGCTACTGTCTCTGCTCCGGCAGTCTCAGCAAGTTCTTCAAGTTCATCCAGAGAAGCTTCTACATCGTCTCCCACTTCTGTCTGAACACCAATGAGGATCACCCTCTCCTGGGTTTCCTTAAATTCATAAAACTGCATAACTTAATAACTCTCCTCGGAAGATTCGTCTGTGCCAGTATCTGCTGATTCCTCCGCTGTACTTTCATTGGAAGTGTCTGCCTCACTGGCATCCCCTGCCGCTGCCTGGTTTCCAACTCTTGACTGAAGGAAGGTCAGTTCCTTCGCTGCTGCATCATCATCCTTAAATGTCTGTACATATTCCTGGGCTTTGGAAAGTGCGGTAGAAAAATCCAGTTTTTTCTCATAGACAACGATCTCGTTGAACAGAAGATCTCTCATCTCATCCGATGTCGCATCTCCGAGACCCTGGCTGATATTCTGAAGTGCACTGTCATAATCTCCATCTGAGATATCGCAGAGTGCCAGACCATTATAGCCCTTCGCCGGATCATCTCCATCCGCATCAATATACTGCTGATAAAAGCTACGGGCATTGGAAGTATCTCCCTGCGCCATATATACCATGCCAAGGATCAGTGTTGCCTCTGTGCTGCCTTTATCAGCAGCTGTTGTAAGCTCTGTCCTGGCATTCTCATAATCATCCATATAATAATAAACTTTGCCACGTTCGCAGTAATCATCGGCTGTCTTTGCCTCTGTCTTAAGTGCAGCTTCCAGGTATCTCGTGCCGTCAGCTTCCATATCCTGTCCCAGATATGCCTCGTAGATCTGGATCGCCATCTCATAAGTAGAATCACTTCCATAGGCTTCTGAGAAATTGGAGGAAGCCTCATCATAAGAATCCATGGCAAGCGCCACACAGCCCGTAAGATAATAATCATTCGCATTCAGCGAATAATCCTCAGCCAGCGTCTGACAGTCTGCCATCGCCTGATCATACAATTCTGCCTTGAGTTCTGCTGCAGCACGGTATTCCAGAAGATCCTTTCTGTCAGACTTGCCCGTTTTCTCATCATTCAGCGCATTTGTCAGGTCATCGATCGCCCCCTGATAATCGCCGGTACGCAGTTTGACAATTCCTGATCCCCTGTAAGACTGTGCCAGCTTATATCCGGCAGAAATACAGGCCTGGTATTCATTCAGTGCATAATCATAGTTAGCCTCTTCCAGATCTGCATTTGCCTGCTCATATGTTTTTTGATTTTCTCCACCACAGCCGGTCAGGAGCAATGCTCCAAGACCGGCTGCCAGCAGACATATGATTTTTTTGTTTCTCATCCTTCTACAATTAATCCTTCTGATTCCATCACCTGTACCACATGATTTACATGCTCTGCACAGATATCCTCTGTACCAGCTTCTACCATAACACGGATCAGTGGTTCTGTTCCACTCTCTCTCACAAGGATACGGCCGTCTGTTCCAAGTGCTCTTGCAACATCCTCAACAGCTTTTACAACTGCCGGATTTTCTCTTGCCGTCTTCTTGTCTGCCACACGGACATTGCGGAGAATCTGCGGGTACACTTTCATTTCTTTTGCAAGGTCACAGAGAGTTGCTTTCTGCTCGACACATGCCTCCATGAGCATGAGAGATGTCAGGATACCGTCACCGGTAGCTGCATAACGGCTGAAAATGATATGTCCGGACTGCTCGCCTCCGATACTGTAATCGTTTTCCATCATGTTCTCTGCTACATATTTGTCGCCGACTGCTGTCTGCTCATAATTGATTCCTTCTCTTTCAAGGGCTTTGTACAGACCCATGTTTGACATAACCGTAGTAACAACAGTATTTCCCTTGAGTTTGCCCTGTGATTTGAGATATTTACCGCAGACATACATGATCTTGTCGCCATCGATGATGTTTCCCTTATGGTCAACTGCGATACAGCGGTCTGCATCACCATCATAGGCAAAGCCTACATCCAGTCCATGATCTACAACATATTTCTGCAGAACTTCGATATGTGTGGAACCGCAGTTTCTGTTGATGTTTGTTCCATCAGGCTCATCGTTGATCACATAAGTCTTGGCTCTCAGCGCATCAAATACACTCTTGGCGATCGCAGAGGAACTTCCGTTGGAGCAGTCAAGACCGATCTTGATATTCTTGAAATCACAGCTTGGGATAGAGATCAGATGACCGATATAACGGTTACGTCCGGAAGCAAAGTCAACGGTACGTCCGATATCTTCTCTTGTCGCATATGGAAGTTCTTCCAGTCTGCCGTCCAGATATGCCTCGATCCTTGCCTCTACCTCTGCTTCGATCTTCTGTCCGTTTCCGTTCAGAAGCTTGATTCCATTATCATAAAATGGATTGTGGCTTGCAGAGATCATGACTCCACAGTCAAAATCCTCTGTGCGGACAACATAAGAAACACTTGGAGTTGTCGTTACATGAAGAAGATATGCATCTGCTCCGGAAGCGGTCAGTCCTGCTGCCAGTGCATATTCAAACATATAGCTGCTTCTTCTTGTATCCTTGCCGATCACGATCTTTGCTTTGTGCTCACGACCATAGTACCAGCCCACATAACGGCCTACCTGAAATGCATGATTTGCTGTCAGCTGTACGTTGGCTTCTCCACGGAAACCATCTGTTCCAAAATATTTACCCATCTTATGTCACTCTCCTTAGATCCAGATTAAATCATTTATAAAGCTGTGCCGGATATACTCCGTCTTCTACAAGTTTTTTGAATGCGGCTGTTACAGCAGCTTTATCTTCCTGATAAGTTACGCCGAACCAGGTATCCTTTGTCTCAAGTACATCTACTTTTGCCTTGCCATCTTTGATGAGACGGTCGATCATTTCCGGAAGAAGATATTCTTTCTTGATATCTCCCTCTTCTACATTCTGAAGGAAATCTACGAAACCTTTTTCCAGAGTATCCATGAATGCCGGTGTCAGTCCCCACATGTTCATGGAAACAAGACTTCTGATATCCAGTTTCTCTACATTTCCATTGTCATCTCTTGCTTCTGCACCGTCTGCTGTCTTGAAAATATTGTGTGTCTCTGTAACACCAACCAGTGCACCGTCCTCGATGTGGCATACACCTCTGGTAACGCTTCCGTTATCACTTAAGGTATTTCCAAGACGGAATCCTGCCATGCAGATGTGATGGATTCCATCTTCTGGCTGTTCCTGTACCAGATAATCATGGACTTTGACATATGCTTCCTTACCGTAATAATCATCTGCATTAATTACCATGAATGGCTCGTCAAGAACTGCCTTTGCAGCAAGGACTGCCTGCCCTGTTCCCCATGGTTTTGTACGGTCTGCCGGTTTCTCAAATCCTTCTGGAAGATCATCCAGGGACTGGAATGCGTATGCAACTTCTGTAACTTTCTCGATCCTCTCACCGATCACGCGGCGGAATTCTTCTTCCAGGTCCTTGCGGATGATAAATACAACTTTATTGAATCCTGCCTCCAGTGCATCATGAATAGAGTAGTCCATAATGATCTCACCATTAGGTCCTACTGGTGCAAGCTGTTTGATTCCTTTTCCAAAGCGACTTCCGATTCCGGCTGCCATGATTACAAGTGCAGTTTTTTTCATTTGAAGTTCCTCCCTTTATTCTTCTTCATTTAATGAACTTAATTTAGCTGCCTGGTCTGCGGCGATCAGGCTGTCGATGATCTCATCCAGGTCACCACCGAGAATGCTTTCCAGGCGATGAAGAGTAAGTTTGATCCTGTGGTCTGTCACACGTCCCTGCGGGAAGTTGTAAGTACGGATCTTCTCGGAACGGTCACCGGTTCCAATCTGGCTTCTTCTTGCTTCTGCCTCTGCGTCATGCTGCTTTGCCAGTTCCATCTCATACAGACGGGAACGAAGTACCTTGAGTGCTTTGTCCTTGTTCTTGAGCTGGGATTTCTCATCCTGACAGGAAATAACGATTCCTGTCGGAATATGTGTCAGACGTACCGCAGAGTCCGTGGTGTTGACACACTGTCCACCGTTACCGGACGCACGGAATACGTCAAATTTACAGTCATTCATATCCAGGTGGAAGTCGATCTCCTCTGCCTCCGGCATGATCGCTACAGTACAGGTGGAAGTATGGATACGTCCGCCGGATTCTGTCTCCGGTACACGCTGTACACGGTGTACTCCGCTCTCATATTTCAGGCGGGAATAAGCACCCTGTCCCTGGATCATGAAAGTGACTTCCTTGAATCCGCCGATGCCGTTCTCATTGAGACTCATCATCTCTGTCTTCCATCTTCTGGATTCTGCGTATTTCACATACATACGGTAGATCTCTGCTGCAAAAAGCGCCGCCTCATCACCGCCGGCACCTGCACGGATCTCCACGATAACGTTCTTGCTGTCATTTGGGTCTTTTGGAAGAAGCAGGATCTTGAGTTCCTGTTCCAGTTCTTCCACGCGCTTCTTGGCATCGGAAAGTTCTTCCTTGAGCATTTCGCGCATATCCTCATCCTTCTCCTCTTCCAGCATGGAAAGGCTGTCCTGGATGGTTTCTTTGTTTTTCTTGTATTCTGTATAAGTGTCTACGATAGGCTGCAGATCACTCTGTTCCTTCATCAGCTTCTGAAAACGTTCCTGGTTGTCTGTCACGCCCGGTTCTCCGAGTTCATTCAGAACTTCCTCGAAACGAATCAGCAAGTCATCAAGTTTATCAAACATGCTGTTCCTCCTGCATTTGCTTTTTACCAATTACCACTCTGTCAAGTCCTGCAAGATCTTTCTTTACAGCGACATCGACAAAGCCATTCTGTCTCATGATCGCAGATACATCTGCTCCCTGCTCACAGCCGATCTCGTACATCAGCCAGCCGCCCGGTTTGAGATAGCTGCCCGCCTGTTCGGTGATCCTGCGGTAAAAATAAAGGCCATCCTCGCGCCCGTCCAGAGCCAGTACCGGATCATGAAACCTTACTTCATCCATCAACTGCTGAATATCCGCCGTAGGTATATAAGGCGGATTTGAAATAAGCATATCATATTCCAAGGATGTATTTCCACTGTTTTTCTGAAAATAATCTCCCGAAAATGTATCACTTTGTACCAAAACTGCCCGTTCTTCGAGATTCAGGTTTTTTCTGTTCTGTCCGGCAACCTTAAGTGCGTCCTCAGAAATATCAACGCCGGTTCCAAAAGCATCCGATCTCTCCATAAGGATACTTAAAAGCAGGCATCCAGATCCCGTACACATATCCAGGATCTTCGGATTCGGGATCTCCTTCAGACGGTCCAGTGCTTCCTCCGCCAGAACCTCTGTGTCCTGCCGCGGCACGAGGACTCTCTCATCCACATAAAAATCATATCCCATAAAGCACGCCTGATGTGTCAGATGCTGAAGCGGGATATGCTCTGCTCTTTGTTTACATAATTCAAGATATTTGAGGGCTGTTTTTTCTCCTGCTTCCGTTTCCGGGTGAGCATAGTACCAGGCACGGCCGATATCTGCCGTATACTCCAGAAGGAGCCAGGCATCCAACCTGGCTTCTTCAATCCCCGCACTTACAAGAAGCTGTGTTCCCTCAGTCAACAGCTCATGAAATGTCTGCATGGTCTTCCTCATTTTCTTCATCCGGCTCCCAGCCGAACTCATCTTTCAGATATTGTTTCCAGTCAAAAACTGCTTCTACTGCCTTGATTGCAACCTCAACCATGTCCGGTGTCGGCTCCTTGGTCGTAAGTTTCTGCATTGCCAGACCCGGCTTACTGAAAAAATCTGCCAGTTTGCTGTCCGTTCTTCCGGCCCACTGAATCATCTCGAAGGAGATTCCCGCCACGACCGGCACCATCAGGAGACGTCCGAAAAGGCGGACCCAGTAAACAGGCACCAGCACAAAAACAAAATGCAGGCAGATACTCACCAGCATGACCAGAAACAGGAAACTGGTTCCACAACGCTTATGCTGTCTGGAACTTGCCATTACATTCTCTACTGTCAGAGGCATTCCATGCTCCACACAGTTGATGCATTTATGCTCCGCTCCATGATACATGAAGGTCCTCTGGATATCCTTCATTCTGGAGATCAGGAACATATATCCCAGAAACAGTGCCAGTTTCACAAAAGCCTCCGCCACAGTCACTCCAAACTCAGAAGCTCCGACCTTACGAAGAAGGCTTGCCAGTGCATACGGAAGCAGCATAAAAGCTGCTACGGAGACAACAATGGAAATCGCAACCGTTATGTACAGAAGCCACTGGAACTGCTTTGCTTCCTTCTCTTTCTTGGCAGAAAGTTCTTCCTCTGAAAGTTTCGCATTCTTTGCCGCTTCTTCCTCGTCCTCCTCGTCTCCTGCGATCTCTGCCGAGTACATGAGGCACTTGGTTCCGACTACAAGTCCGTCCACAAAGCTGACCACACCACGGATGATCGGCTTCTTAAGGAAAGAAGCCTTACCGAAGGTGCACTTGTAATCCTCAACCTTCAATTCTATTTCTTTATCCGGACGGCGTACTGCAACTGCATATTTGTCCTTGTGGCGCATCATGATACCTTCCATTACCGCCTGTCCGCCAATGTTTGATGGTTTCATATATCACTCCAATTATCCACAGAAGCAAAGAAAGGTTGAGATTTCCCAACCTCAACCTGTTCTCTAGTTTCTTATTCTGTCTGATTATTTGTTTAAGCCGTATTTTCTGTTGAACTTATCAATACGTCCGCGAGCCTGAGCCGCTTTCTGCTGTCCTGTGTAGAATGGATGGCATTTGGAACAGATTTCTACGTGGATATCTTTCTTTGTAGATCCTGTTACGAATGTGTTTCCACAGTTGCAGGTTACAGTTGCCTGATAGTAGTTCGGATGGATTCCTTCACGCATGATTTTCACCTCTCTATGTTCGTTCTATTTTCTATTCGTATTAATTTGACGAATTTACTATTTCACAGCTTTCTGATTATAACACAATGAATATTGAATTGCAAGCTATTTATAAAAATTTCTGTTTTTTTGCCATCTGGACAAATTCTGCATTTGTCTTTGTCCTGGAGAACATGTTCAGGATCTGCTCTACTGCATCTTCAGCCTTGAGGCTGTTCAGTGCTTTACGCATATTATAGACAGCTTCCTGCTCTTCTTTACTAAGAAGAAGGTCCTCTCTTCTGGTACCTGATTTCTGAATATCGATTGCAGGGAAGACTCGTTTTTCCTGGAGTTTACGGTCAAGTACAAGCTCCATGTTACCGGTTCCCTTGAATTCTTCATAAATGACATCGTCCATCTTGCTTCCGGTCTCTACAAGTGCCGTTGCAAGGATCGTCAGGCTTCCGCCCTCCCTCATATTACGTGCCGCGCCAAAAAATCTCTTCGGCATATGAAGGGCTGCCGGATCCAGACCACCGGAAAGCGTTCTTCCACTTGGATTTACACAGAGATTGTATGCCCTGGCAAGTCTCGTAATGGAGTCAAGGAGGATCGTAACATCCTGCTTATGCTCTACAAGACGGCGTGCACGCTCAACGACCATCTCTGAAACTCGTCTGTGATGCTCCGGAAGTTCGTCAAATGTAGAATAAATAACCTCTACATTGCTGCCCTGGATTTCTTCCTTGATATCAGTTACTTCCTCCGGACGCTCATCGATCAGAAGAATGATGAGATGCATATTCGGGCTGTTTTTGAGGATAGATTTGGCCACATCCTTGAGAAGTGTGGTCTTACCAGCCTTCGGTGGAGATACGATCATGCCTCGCTGACCTTTACCGATCGGGCTTAACAGATCCATGATACGCATGGCAACTGTACCGCCCGGACGCTCCATACGAAGTCTCTCATTCGGGAAGATCGGAGTCATATCTTCGAAATTATAACGTCTCTGTCCTTCACTTGGATGGAATCCATTGATCGAATCCACATAGAGAAGTGCACTGAACTTCTCACCCTGTGTCTTGATGCGGATGCTTCCTTTAAGGATATCGCCGGTCTTCAGATTGAAGCGGCGGATCTGGGACGGTGAAACATAGATATCATTTTCTCCCGGCAGATAATTTTCACAGCGGATAAAACCGTATCCATCCGGAAGCACTTCCAGAATGCCATCTGCTTTCTCGCCGCTGTCAAGCTGCGCTGTCTCTGACGGGGCTTTAAAAAACTCCGGAGTTCTCTCCTGATAGTCCTCCTGACTGCGATATGCATAACCTTCCGGATTTCGTTCCTGATAGTTGTTCCGCTCCTGATAATTTCGTCTCTCATTATTATCATAAAAAGTACGGTTTTCACGAGTTCTGAAACTCTGACGTGCTGATTTTTCATTTGCCCGTTCAAAATATCTCTGTTCTCTCACCACTTCCTGTGGTTTTTCAGTCTGAACGCTCTTCTGTACCTTTGGTGCAGATTCTTTCTGAGCAGCCTCCTTCTCATCCTCCTCAAGCATACGGTTGATCAGTTCCGGCTTTCTCAGAGTGGAAATTCCCCTTAATCCCCTTGCTTTTGCAAGGTCTTTCAATGTTGCCAGCGGCAACGATTCATATTTTTCTCTCATAAAAAACCTCTCATTTTTCTTCTTACAGGTCCTTAATGAATCAGATTTCCAAGAACGCCATAAGAAACTATACTCATGATAACAGTTGCCATAATAAGACCACAGAAAATTGCGATCGAAGATTTCTTGATATCTACTTCCAGAAGAGATGCGATCAGTGAGCCTGTCCATGCACCGGTTCCCGGAAGCGGGATTCCTACAAACAGCAAAAGCCCCAGAAATTCATATCTCTTGATCTGGTCACTCTTGCCCATTGCACGGTTTTCCATTTTTATAATAAGTCCACGGAAAATTTTTGTTTTTTTGAGCCATTTGAAGATTTGTTTGATAAACAACAGAATAAACGGGATCGGAATTATATTTCCTAAAATACAGATGGGAATCGCTTTCACCATAGATATATTAAGAAGCGATGCTGCCAGAAGTCCGCCCCTTAGTTCCAGGATTGGAATCATGGAAATAATAAAGATCACCATTTCTCTTGAGATATGCTGCCCAAGAGTATTTGTAAACCAGTTTACTAAAACTTCCAATATATTTCTCCTTATTCAGATAAATAGTCTCTGAGGAATCCAATAAAAGTTTCCATTTCTTCTCTGGTTCCTACAGTAATGCGAAGATGATTTCCTGTTCGTCCACCCGGGAAATATCTCACATAGATGTGGCGTTCACGCAGTGCTTTAAACAGATCCTCTGCCGGACAGGTCTCATGCGTTGCAAAAATAAAGTTTGCCTTGGAGTCCTCAAAAGAAAAGCCGAGTTTGCTGAGTTCCTTCTTTGTCCACTCTCTTGTCTCTATGATCTTATGACAGGTCTCGCAGAAATACTCCTGATCTTTGACTGCTGCCACACCTGCTGCCAGGGCGGTTCTGTCCATAGTATAAGAGTTGAAAGAATATTTGGCATCATTCAGATATTTAATCAGTTTCGGTGAACCCATTGCAAAACCGATTCTCATTCCCGCCATAGACCTGGACTTGGAAAATGTCTGAACGATCAGAAGATTCTCGTATTTTTCGATGAGAGGAAGCGCTGACTGTGAGCCAAAATCCACATAGGCTTCATCTACGATCACAATCACATCCTGATTGTGTGCAACAATGTCCTCCACTTCAGAAAGCGGCATTACCACACCTGTTGGTGCATTTGGATTCGGAAATACAATTCCTCCATTTTCCCCGAAGTAATCTTCTTTGCGAATGTGGAAATGCTCATCCAGTACCGGCCTCTCATACGGAATACGGAAAAGATCTGCCCATACATCGTAGAAAGAATAAGTGATATCCGGAAACAGGATTGGTTTCTCACTGTTAAAGAAAGTAAGGAAACTCATTGCAAGTACATCATCAGACCCTACGCCTACAAACACCTGATTATCCGAAAGCCCGTAAGTATCAGCAATTGCGCGTACAAGATCCAGTGCTGCCGGATCCGGATAAAGTCTCAGTGTATCGGTATCCATATTGCGAAGCACTTCTCGTACTCCCGGCGCCGGCGGATATGGGTTTTCATTTGTATTCAGTTTGATCATATCCGGCTGATTTGGCTGTTCTCCCGGAGTATACGGAACAACTTTGCGGATATTGTTTTCCCAGTTTGCCATATCTTAATCCCCTTTCACATATCTGCTATTGTACCTATTCTTTAGATATTTGTCAAAGATTTCTTCTTATTCTGGCTGTTCTTTCTGTACTTCAGAGGTGTTGTCCCCGTCTGCCTGTGAAACTCCCGCAGAAAATTGCCGAGATTATTATATCCACACTCCATTGCAACTTCTGTCACAGACTCGTCCGTATCCTCCAGAAAATGCATTGCCTGACGGATCCGAAACTCATTGATATATACCATCGGTGAACGTCCGATGCTTTTCTTAAAAAAGCGGCAGAAATACTGTTCATTCATATTAATGAGTTTCGCCAGATCTCTTATGTATATTTTTTCGTCATAGTGTCCCTTTATATAAGAAAGAACTTTCTTGATCTCTTCAACACGCTTATTGCCATTCTCCGTCATAACAGTAAAAAGCTGATATTTCCACAGAACTGCAAGGATCCGGAGCAAAGAGGACTTAATGTACATCTGGCTCACCACATCATCGGTAACGCCGCCTTTGGTCATCCAGAGTTTCTCCGTCCCGTCTTTGTGAAAAATCATCAGGATCTCTTTGAAGTACTGGCGAATCTCCTCAAAAACAGCATCTCCTGGAAAAATCTGCCTCGGAAAAAGCAGCCGCCCGTTCTGGATCGGCTGGAGCAGTTCTATCTGCGCTGCATCATAAGATTCAAAACTCAGGACAGCCGGGTGAAACACAATTGCGTCCTCTCCCGACTCCTCTGAGCAGATTTTTGTAATGCTGTGCAGTTCTCCCGGATTAATGAAACAGATACATTCGGATTCAACCGGATAAACTTCCATGTTGACTTCCAAAAGAAAGCCACCTTTATCAAAATAAAGCATCTCTACTTCATCGTGCCAGTGATGTTTCACCATAACACCCTGACCTTTTGAACTTGTTCTGTATACAGCGCAGGGGAACGTTTTGGTCCCATGGCTTCGAATTTCTTTTAGTCTTGTATTTTCTTCTTTTTTCATCCTGAAATACAACTACCGAATCATACGGTCAGATGCGGGCTACGCCTGTTTTTCTTGCCGCTTCTGCAACTGCTTTCGCAACTGCCGGTCCCACTCTCTTGTCAAATGCCTTCGGAATAATATTGTCCTCAAAAAGTTCTTCATCTGAAATCAGATCTGCGATAGCCTTTGCTGCTGCAATCTTCATTTCTTCGTTGATATCACTTGCCCTTACGTCAAAAGCACCTCTGAACACGCCCGGGAATACCAGTACATTATTGATCTGGTTCGGGAAATCAGAACGTCCTGTTGCAATAACTCTGGCTCCGCCTTTTCTTGCCTCATCCGGCATGATCTCCGGTGGCGGGTTTGCCATGGCAAAAACGATCGCATCGTCTGCCATTGTGCTTACCATCTCTGCTGTGACAATATTCGGTGCAGATACGCCGACAAAGATATCTCTGCCCTTCATAGCAGTCTTGAGGTCTCCATGGATCTGTTCTTTGTTTGTCTTTTCTGCAATTTCTTTCTGTGCCGGGTTCATCCACTCTTCTCCCGGTGCAGGGATTCCCTTGCGTTCAACCATAACAACATCACCGATTCCAAGTTCCAGAAGGAGTTTACAGATAGAAATACCTGCAGATCCGGCACCATTGATGACTACCCTGGCCTCTGAGAATTTCTTATTCACAAGTCTGAGCGCATTAGTCAGCCCCGCAGATACTACGATCGCAGTTCCGTGCTGGTCATCGTGGAAAATCGGTATGTCACATTTTTCTTTGAGTTTCTTTTCGATTTCGAAACATCTCGGTGCGGAAATATCCTCCAGATTGACTCCGCCAAAAGATCCTGAGATCAGATAAATCGTATTTACAATCTAATCCACATCATTGCTCTTGATACAGAGCGGGAATGCATCTACATCACCAAAAGCCTTGAATAATGCACATTTTCCTTCCATAACAGGCATGCCGGCTTCCGGTCTGATGTTGCCCTTCCATTCTCCATGTAATCTTAAAGATTCTTTTGCGTAATCCATTTCTGTTATCCTCCGTGGAATCTTAGTATTTTGATGTTGCTGTTTTAATGTCTCTATTGTAATCTATTCATTATTTACTTTCAACACTTTCAGATACGTTTTCCCTCTGGTTTGCGCTCTTTCTGCATTTCATCCATATAACGCTCGATCGTATCCATGTGTTCAGACATGCAGTGTTCTGCCTGTTCCACATCGTTGTTGATGATTGCCTCTACCAGACGGTGATGCTGCTCATCTATGTCTTTGGATGAATTATTTTTTCTCATGATATAATCTCTGGTGCCGGATACAATGTTGTCCGTGAGCTGGTCTGCTGCTGCCAGAACACTGTAGACCATCGGATTATCCGCGATCTTTGCAATTTTGGTGTGAAGTTCACGGTCCAGCTCTCCCCTTGTCTTCTCATCTTCCTCTGAATCCAGACGGTCGAGGATCATCCAGAGTTCTGCTGCATCCAGCGGAGTACATTTCTTTGCAGCAAGGATTGCCGCTTCTCTCTCCAATGCTGCACGGAACTGCTGGTTCTGTTTCAGATATCCATTATTCAGCTTAAAAAGAATAGTCAAAGGCCCGATCAGCCAGGTATCCAGATTCTCAGTAATATAATTCCCGCCTCCCGGAACCGGTTTGATGATCCCAAGCAGTTCCAGTGCCCGCAGTACTTCTCTTACCGCCGGTCTGGACACGCCCATAGTCTCTGCCATTGTCCGCTCTGCCGGAAGTGCGTCACCTGCCTTTAGTTTTCCATTCTGGATATTATCTATGATCTGATTCAGAATCCCGTTAAATGCACGTTCATCTCCTATTTTTTTAAACATGATCTATGCCTCCGCATCCCGCTCTTCCCTGTACAGCTGATCCCGCCATACAAAAAACAGCGATTCTTTTCTTATTTATGTCTGTAAAATAAATATAGCATTTCTGCCAGTTTACAGCAAGCATTCCACACGATTCTGACTGCATTCTTTTCTATACAAGTTTCTGTTTCTTTAATAAAAAACTGCCCTGAGGCATTTTTTTGTATTTATGGTTCCTCTGCTGCATTTTCTGCATTTTCATTGTACCAGGTAGCAATCCGTTCTTTTTCCCCGGTACTGCGGTCCAGTCTCCATAATTCTGTGTTATTTTCACCCTGATCCGGCAGGAACTGTATAAAGAAAGTCGCATCTCCAACTTCATTACAGCCACTTATATACAGATTCATTCCGCCAAAATCGTATTGTGATACAGAACCATCTCGCATATTTCTTCTGTACAGTACAGTATTTCCATCTTCTGTCTTTTTGTAGTAAAGTCCATCTCCTGTGACAACTGATCTGGAAGCATTTCCCTTTTCAAGAACTACTTTCTTTCCTGTTTTTATATCATATCCACAGGTTGTCCAGGTATCACCATCCTGATAGATATAGCAGACTTTGCTTCCTACGATTCCCAGTACAGAACCTTCGATACTGTCGTCCTTCTGTATATTTTCAAATCCGGGCTCTGAAACATACCAGTCTCCGTCTTCAATCCCCGTAGAGACCCATATCTTTTCATTTCCATAACGAAAAACATAACTGCCGCTCTCTACATCCTCTCCTGTCGCAAGATCAATCTTTCTTCCATCGTAGTTCTGACTGCCATCACCGGAGGTATAATACAAATAATTATTATAGATACAGAATTTTGCATTAGGTTTCGCTGAATTTGTAAGAACCGTCTGATTATCTCCGTCCAGATCCATACGGATGATCTCACTCGACTGACCAGAAACTGTGCTGGATTTGCGCCAGTAGATCTTGTCCTGATAAATTGCCATCGTATCTTTGTACTGTCCGGAGATACAGTGATACCCTTTCTTTGCAACCTTATCCACAGTATAGATTTCTCCATTATATTCTCCAAATGTGCCGGAAGTCACAACTTCCCCGGTATTCGCATCCGTATCTTCTGCCGCCTGAACAGGCATCACACTGCTGTTTGCCACTACAAAGCTGCTGCAGATTACAGCCAGTAACAGTATCCACAATTTCCGTCGTTTCTCTGCTGCTTCTCTCATTTCACATTCCTCCCGAAAATTTTTCTACATCTTTTATCATAGACGCCATTTTCTGATAGCGGTTTTCTTTCCGAATACTCAATCCTCTTTTTAATATTTCTTCTATTACAGGAGGAATCGGGATTCCGAGCTGCGACGGCATGCGCAGATCATCATGTTCTGCCCGTCTGACGGATCTCATTGGTCTCTGTCCTGTGATTCCACGATATATAACTGCACTGAGCGCATAAACATCTGTCCATGGTCCCTGTTCATGTTCTGAGTACTGCTCCAGCGGAGCATAGCCATCCTTCAGTTCCATAGTATAGGTATTTCTGTTCAGATAATCTCTGGCAGACCCAAAATCCATCAGCTTCAATCCTGTCCCTGAAGCATCATTTTGTGCAAATTTAATATTATCCGGACTGATATCTCTGTGAATGATTCCAGACTCGTGAATTTTGTCCAGTGTCCGCATTACCGGAAGCAGCATGCCAAACATCTCTGCCGCCTCTACTCTTCCTTTTTTTCGGAAATATTCATTCAGCCCGGGACCATCGAGAAACTCCATGATAATATAAACCGTATTATTTGCTTCAAAATAACCATACACCCGAACCACATTCGGCTGTGAGGCAAACTTACTGAGCCGTCGTGCCTCTTCTACAAATTTCTGCTTTGCTTTCTCAAATTCCTGCTGGTCTTCTTCATTTGTCAGAACAACTCTGTTACCCTGCCGGTACATACAGCCCCTGTTATAAAACTCTTTGACAGCTACTTTCCTGTTTCCAAGCATTGCCTCATAAGTAACAGAAAATTCTCCCATCCGCAAAGTCCTCAAAATACGGCATTTTCCAGCCAAAACGATTCCTTCCGGAAGGCGATCTTCTCTAAGTGTTATTGTTATCTTTCCCATACGTGCTCTGTTCTCCATCCGTTATGCAGATTTTTATTGCAATCTCTCAGTCTATCAGAGTTCTGAGTTTTTTATTTTCACTTACAGCTCCCTGATACATATGATAGAGATAAAAATTCTTTTCGCTTCTTGCCGCATCTGCAACACTCTCCATGAGAAATCCCATGCGGTCATCCACCTCTAAATACTGGATCACAAAACGATCAAAGTCATCGCCGTCCCGCAGCATTGCATATCCACATTCCAGAAGAATCTGATCCAGTCTTTCTCTGGTCATCACTCTTTCTTTGTTTTCAAGAGATTCCTGTCCCATAAACAGAAGATAACAGATAAGTGTCGTCCTGTCCAGATCCGTCACTCCTTTGATATAACTGCGGACCGATTTCTCTCCGGAACGATTCTTCTGATAAGTTTGTCTCTTGCTTTCTTCCCTTGCATACTGACTGTCTTTCAGACATTCCTGTTCTTCTATCTCCTGCACTTTTCTTTGGATTACTTCTTCATCTGACAATTCATCCCATCCATCCTCATATGACCGGATCGCATGGGCAAGAAATTCGATTTCTTTCTCTGACATTCTACTGAGGCTTCCCTGATAACCATCCATCAGAATTTCCATCCAGTCTGTAGAAACATACTCAAAATAAAAATAATTAAATGCATCATAAATATTTCCAAAAGAAATCGCACAGTCCAGAAGCGCTTCACGAATTTCCTGGTCATCTTTAAACTTCTTTCGAAGAAGCTCTACGCACTTCAGTACATTCAGTTCTGCAAGTGTCTGTTCCTGACCAAAACCACTCTTTCTTGCTGCCAGGTATGCTTCTGTTTTCTCTTCGATATAATAGCACAGATATTTGCAGAAATAATATCTGGCTTTCTCACGGACCACACAGAAATCTTCCCGGTTGTCCTCCATAAATTTCAGAAAATCTTCTTCGGTAGTACTTTTTTCGATCTGTCTGCGAAGCTTTCTTGTAACTTTCTGAGTCTGAAGTTCCTCTTCTGTGATGTCAGAATTCTGGCGGACATATTCCCGAAGTTCCCGATATGTTACGGTCGAACTGTTAAACCACATATCGGTTCTGTCATCATTCATTTCCCGGCAGATCCTTTCCAGATTCAGCCACTCTTCGTAAGAAAATCCCTTCAGGAAAGCATAGATCAGCGTTGCCTCCACCTGATTACGGGCATACAGCTGTTCACACCCGTTCTCTTTTAACTTGCTGTCCAGCTCATCCAGTGTCATATGTGAAACAAAGCCTATTGCAATAAGACGATACCTCAGTGGAATTTTTTTCGCTTTTTTCACATCTGGCTTCATGCATTCCTCCAGAAGCTGTGCCATATCTTTCCTTCTGAAATCCTGTATCATCTTTTCAAATATCGACGCCATGTCTGATTTCCCTTTCATACTCCTGGTACTCCTGGCGAACCTGATTCTGTATACAGTCCGGCACCTTTCCTCTGCTCAATGCCTCAAAAATCTCTCTGTCATTCATGACGATGCGATTCATCTCTCCTGTTCTACGTATCAGTTCCGTTTCCCATCCATTTCTGAGTATGACCTTTCCTTTTAGTTGGACCGGGTTCATGGAATACTGTATATCATGCGTGAGTCTTTCATTACGTTTTGCCGCATACCAGCACATCAGTTTTTTGGCCTGTGCTTCGTTCTCCCATAGATTTGTCTGTACAAGTGTAAGTTGGCTGCTGCCCGGTATTATTTTTACTCTGTATTCTATAATGTCTTTTTTCTCTGATGCTTTCCGGTGATTGACCCGGAAAAGTATTTCGTCCTTTTTTTCATCCATAAATACCTTCCCTGCTCCGGCATTTTGCAGACAGTCTGAAACTTTCTGAAGCCAGTCTGCTGTCTCTTTCTGATTTTTCTGACCCGCTGCTGAAAAACAGTATCTTAATAATCCAATATCTCCATTTTCCATAATACACGCCCCTTTATTCTAATTATAATATTACACTATAATTTTACAATAAAAGATTTGCATATTTGTTTTTTTTATGGTATTTCAGACTGCCGCCTGATATTATTCGATACGAATGGACAGCATTTTTGCCTTTCCGCCATCAGCAAGTTCCGTATCTGCGGAATATGTTGTCGCTGTAATGATATCACCATTTTTCTTTTTCAAGAAGTTTCGTTGTGTCTTTTTTGCTGAAATCCTGTATCATTTTTTCGAATGTCGACGCCATATATGCTCCTTCTTCCCCTTTAAGTTTTGCTGAAAAAATTATACCATTTTTCTGTGCAAAAACCAATGGGATGTTGCATTAAGCAGGTGAACTCAAAATCAGGCACCCGGTTTCGAAAAGCCGGATGCCTGGGATATACAGATATTTTATTATTTTGCTATACTCTGACAGATCTTGTTGCAGAAGTTTTTGTGTATACTCTTGTTCCGTTTATGTTTTTGTAGCCACGGATTCTGTAGTAGTATCTGGCGTTTCTTCTGAGTCCGCGGTTTGTGCAGGAAGTAGTTCCTCTTCCGACGGTTGCAATTCGTCTGTAAGTGCCACGGGCAGAAGTGCTCCGGAAGATTTCATAGCCATCTACACCACTGAATCGTCTCCATGTTAATTTCGCGGCTCCGGAGTAAGCCTTTCTGAGTCCGCTAAAGGAAACTGCATTTGCAAACTGACCGGTAAGCCGTACGGAATAGCGGTGTTTTTCGCTGTTGGATCTATAAATATCTGCCTGACGGATATAATAAGAACCGCCGTTTAAATTCATTTTTATCTTGATATAACATCTATTTGAGCTTCTGTTATAAGACCATCCACTGTACACAGAACCGATTTCATTTCCACTGTTATTATAAACTCTGATAAAATCAAACGGAGAAGTTCCCTCTACAGAAATGGAAAGATATAGTTCCATTCTTGCCGGAATTTTCACATAAAAATAATCGTCATAACAGTCATATGGATCCATCAGCGTCGGTTTTACATTATTTCTTGCCGTTCCGTTGATCGTCCTGTTAAGATACATTGTTTTTGCAGTCCTCATCCAACTGTAAACTGCCGCCTGTGTCGTCTGTGTCGGTGTCAGGATTCCAGTGACCAATACTGCCACGATCATAATTGCACACGCTGTCTTTTTCCACATTATCTTTAAATTTTCCATCATGTTTCCTCCTTCAGAAGTATGTTCTGTTGTTTATACTTTCAGTATACTCCGGAGTTTTGCAAATTTGTTTTTTATAAAAAAAGTCTTCCAGAATTTTTGTTCCGGAAGACTTTTGATTTATTTTGCTTTTTTGCTTTCTTCGTATTTTTTGAGCTCTCGCAATGCTTTTTCGCCCTGCGGGTACAGGATGATGATGTTGAAGACTGTCATAAGGCCGATTCCCACATCGCCAAGGTCCCATACAAAAGTATAGGCCGCAAGACCGCCGATGAACAGCATAATAAGTGCAAGAACTTTGTATGCAGTCTGGGATGCCCAGTTATCTCCAAAAAGATAGGCCACATTGCTTCTCGCATAAAACAGGATTCCAAGGAAGGTGGAAAAACTAAACAGGAACAGTGTCGCTGCAATGAAGATCACGCCGAATCTTCCGAGATGATGTTCCATTGCCGTCTGCAGAAGATCCATCCCGGAAAGTCCTGCGACTTTTTCTTCCGGTGCGAGGAGCATGATCATTGCAGTACAGCTGCAGATCACGATCGTATCTACAAAAACACCAAGTGCCTGTACAAGTCCTGCCTTAACCGGCTGATCACATTCTGCCGCTGCTGCCGCACACGGTGCAGAGCCGGAACCTGCCTCGTTGGAAAACAGACCTCTCTTGATTCCATTCATCAGTACTGCGCCGAAACCGCCGGCTGCCGCCTGACGAAGTCCAAATGCTTCCTGAAAGATCCTTGCAAAAACTCCCGGAAGGCTTCCAATGTTCATCACAATAATTAAAATTGTGATTGCAAAATAGCACACTGCCATTACCGGCACAACCATATCAAGCACTTTGACTGTCGCATTCTTACGAAGCACGATCACTGCAGCAACTACAACCAGTACAACCGTCGTATAGATCGGCGGAATAGAAAATGCATTCTTAAAGGAAGAAACAACAGAATTGCTGATAACCTGGCTGATACCACACCAGCAGATCAGACCGGAGATTGCAAATAATACAGAGAGCACGACTTTCTTTCTCTTTTTGTGCTGTTTTTCTTCTATGTATGCATGGATATAGTATGCCGGACCGCCCCGGTAACCGCCATACAGCGGGTCTTTTTCTTTGTAGAGCTGTGCCAGTGTCGCCTCGATAAAGGCGGTGGACGAACCGATCAGTGCTGTGATCCACATCCAGAACACTGCCCCGGCTCCTCCGGCTGATATCGCCGCAACCACGCCGACCAGATTTCCCATACCAACTCTGGTCGCTGTCGATACGACCAGTGTCTGGAACGATGACAGGCTGTTTTTGTCCTTCTTCTTCTCAACCAGCGCACTTACCATATCCGGAAACAGACGGATCGGCAGGAAACGTGTCCTGATCGTAAAATAGATTCCTATAGGAATCAGCAGGATGATCAACAGTGAAATTCCAAGTGAACTGCCTCCCGGCAGCGGAATCCGCACCAGATTTCCCCACAGAAAGCTGTAAACTTTCTCAATTAAAGTAACAATCATAATTTAAATCCTCTCCCAATTTTCACACACGACCGAAACATAAGGCTCCGGACAGATACCATTTCAGTATAGCTCATAGTAACCTGTAAACACAAGTACTTTTGGGGTTTAAAGTCAAAAAACTTGAAAACGTTAAAGATTACATTTTTATATTTCAGTACTAAACATTTTATATTTTACGCCCATTTTGTTCTTATTTGTGTTATACTATAAATGCTGCCGACCCTCCAGCAGGAAGGAGGTGAATCTTATGGAAGAATTTTTATCCTCATTTCTTGTCTCCGTGTTAGCAAACGTAGTTAGCTACTACATATGCAAATGGCTGAGCGGAAGACGATAGGCAGCAACAGCCTAAACGGAACAGCTCACCGTTAACGAGCAAGAAAACCCCCAGAGCGGCAACTCTGGGGGTTTTCGTTTTGCCTTATGGAAGTTTATCCTCACTTCTTAGCTATTATTAGCATATGCCATAGTTATCGAAATGTCAACTATTAATTTATTTCCACTCCGTCATCACGCCGGACCCGATGGACTTCGGCTGAACAGTAATCTCTGTACAGTATTCTCCGAGGCGGATATGTGCTGTGAGTTCTTCATCGGTCCGGTTCAGGATGACGAAGGTAATCTTGTCATCTTTTTCGAAGGCTGTTATTTCAATCGAAGACGAGGGAGGTCTTATTTTATGTTTAACTTTATGGTTACAAGTGACGGCGGGCTGACTACAGCCGGATATGCCATCGCGATCATCGCCGGAATCGTTCTGTTTCTGGCTGCGATCTATTTTGCAGGCAAGCATTCAGAGAAACAGAAGCTTACTACAAGGCAGCTTGTGTTCTGTGCTGTGGCAATGGCGCTTGCTTTTGTTACTTCTTATCTGAAGATTTTTACTCTGCCGTGGGGTGGAAGTGTTACTCTTTGCAGTATGCTGCTCATTGTACTGGTTGCTAACTGGTATGGTGTTGGAACCGGTATTACTGTCGGTCTTGCTTATGGAATCCTGCAGTTTATCCAGGAGCCATATGTACTTTCCTTCTTCCAGGTTTGCTGTGATTATATTCTTGCGTTTGCTGCACTTGGCGTTGCGGGATTTTTTGCAAAGCAGAGCCATGGACTGCTTAAGGGATATATTGCGGCGGTTATCGCAAGGGGTGCGTTTCATGCACTTGGGGGATATCTGTATTGGATGAGTTATATGCCGGAAAATTTCCCGAAATCTCTGACTGCGGTTTATCCTATTGTGTATAATTATAGCTATCTGGTTGCAGAAGCTATTATTACTGTAATTGTGATTTCTATTCCGGCGGTGGCGAAGGCACTGGTGCAGGTTAAGAAGGCTGCAATTCAGTAATTAAAGGGGACTGCCCTTTGACCCGTTAATTTCATTGACATTTGGTTTTTTCAGGGTGTGTACCCTGGGGGATTTGTTTTACATTTGGAATGTAAGAAAACCGCGAAGGGACGTCGCCCGTCCCCTCGCCACCCCTGGGCTGGGTGTTTGACGGGAATTTTTTCTTATGTAGTACCCTTTGAAAAATTCTCTTGGTGTTTCAGGTCAGAAGACTTTCGTATGAATGATATCGCAATATGTAAGAATGGCAGGATTCTTCTCTTTTATATGGAGAAGATGTCCTGCCATTTTAGCATACTATTGGTTTATTGGTCGTAAATCAAGATTCCAGGGGCTGGAGCATCTAATTTTAAAGCTTGTATTGACCTGAGTAGAAATGATTGCAATTCAAACCATCTATTTTCGGTCGCTCTATGGACTCCCAGACACCTTACTCTTCTACAGGCCATTTTCCACCTAAATTTCTCTTGGTCCAATATATACTTACTCTTCTACCAGTCATCCCAATACCCTTAATTTCCGTTTTCCCAGTAAATCCAACACCCATCCAACTACCTTAAGTTTCCATTCCCAGCAAAGTTAGTACTCTTACTATATGAAAGGATTATAAAACCGTCCAAACTTAATAGTTACAGTAAAACTTACAATCAACAGCACCACGCCCAGCCCCAGGGCAATAAAATCACGTCTTGCAAACGGCCTCCTGGTATACCAGGTCCGTTTCCTATTTTTTCCAAAACCACGCAACTCCATCGCATTGGAAATTGTATCAATGCGATTCAGACTTGTCAGTATCAGTGGCAACAAAATATTGACAGAGTTCTTCAACCTGGAGAAGAAATGCTCATTCTTTCCAAGCTCCACTCCTCTTGCCTGCTGTGCCTGGCTGATACTGTGATAATCTCTCTGGATATCCGGGATATAACGAAGCGCGATCGCCACAGAACATCCTACTTTATAGGAAATTCCGATGCTGTTCAGGCTCGCCGCAAACTCACTCGGGTTTGTCGCAGAAATAAACAGAATCGCTACCGGCAATGCCACGAAATATTTCAGAGAGATATTCAGCATATAAAACATCTGCTCCGCGGTCACATCATATCTCCAGAACAAATGACAAAGCACATGTCTCGTTCCATACAGATTCGTTCCCTGATTCGGGTCGAACAGGAAAATAAACACATTATTCAAAAGCAAAAAAACAAGCATAAAGATCATCATAAACCGCACTTCGCGGTATTTGATCTTGCTGAGCTTAAACGCTGCAAGACTGACTGCAAAAAGCCCCAGCAGCACCCAGATATTATAAGTGATCATGCTTGCGAACGTAAACAGCAGGAAAAATGCCAGCTTGGTAGTTCCTGTCATCTTGTGTACTACGCTGTCGCGGTCCAGATAGTTTAATACAGTCTTAGCGGCCATGGCTTCTCACCTCCCTGTCTTCTCCGATAAATCTTTCTACAAATACCTCCGGCGGTGTGATCTCGCAGTGGTTTGCCAGTGTAAAGAGACTTGTCTCTTTCAGCGCGGCACGCTCGATCAGTTCCGGATCACAGAGTACTTCAGAAGCTCTGCGGTCTGCGATCAGCTGTCCATCTGAAAACACAAGTGCCCTTGGTGTATATTCCAGCATCAGATGCATATCATGCGTGATCATAACAACCGTCACTCCACGCTCATTGAGCTTACGCAAAAACTCCATGATCTCTGTATAATGCTTGAAATCCTGTCCTGCAGTCGGCTCATCCAGGATGATCAGTTCCGGATCCTGCACAAGTACACTTGCGATCGTCACACGCTTTTTCTGACCGAAACTCAATGCCGATACCGGCCAGTTTCGGAATGGATAAAGCCCGCAGATTTTGAGCGTATCTTCTACTTTCTGGTGAACTTCCGCCTCTGCCATTCCAGATTTCTGAAGGCTCAGTGCTACCTCGTCATAGATCATTGTCTTGGAGATCATCTGGTTTGGATTCTGCATGACATATCCAATGTATTTCGCACGATGACGGATATTTTCTTTCAACAGATCTTTTCCGTGGAAGGAAATCTCTCCGGAATCCGGGTCTTCAAATCCGCAGACCAGCTTGGAAAATGTTGATTTTCCTGCACCGTTTCGTCCCACAATGCTGACCATCTCACCTTTATCGATCGACAGGCTTACATTTCGCAGTGTCTGATGGTCTTTCGTATAACCGAAGCTTAAGTTGCGGACTTCCAGGAGTTTTTCGCGTTCTCCTGCATCTTCCTGAATCGGCTGTGCCTCGAACCAATCCTGAAGTTTCTTACGGTCTATATCGTCCAGCACAACAGAATCTACGTGTGCAGGTTTCTTCTCTTTTGTAATATCAATTCCTGCGTAACGCATGGCAGTCACATAAAGCGGCTCACGGATTCCGTTATCTGCAAGCAGACTTGTAGAAAGAAGTTCATCCGGCGTCATGTCCGCGAGGATTTTTCCCTCGTTCACCAGTACGATACGGTCAACATTTCTCCAGAGGACATCTTCCAGACGATGCTCAATGATCAGAACCGTCGTGTCTGTTTTTTTCTGGATCTCATCGATCAGCTCGATTGCCTGTTTACCGGCGGCCGGATCGAGATTTGCCAGAGGCTCATCAAACAGAAGGATTTTTACCTGATCCACCATGACTCCTGCAAGACTGACTCTCTGTTTCTGTCCGCCAGACAGTTCATGCGGTGCATAATCCAGATGACTCTCGATTCCTACCAATTCTGCGGCATGTCTCGTAATTTCATGCATTTCATCCTGAGGTGTACAACTGTTTTCCAGTGCAAACGCAATGTCCTCGCCGACAGTCAGACCAATAAACTGACCATCCGGGTCCTGCAGAACAGTTCCTACATGTGCAGACAGTTCAAAAATACTGCTGTGCGGTGCATCTACGCCATCTACTGTCAGCGTACCTTTGCACTCGCCTGGATTGGAAAAAGGATTCAGACCATTCACGCAACCAGCGAGTGTACTCTTACCACTTCCCGATGGGCCAGCAATCAGCACCTTTTCGCCCGGATAAATATCTAGATTGATTCCGGTCAGTGTGGGCTTTTTCTGCGCCCGGTACTGGAATGAAAAATCTTTGAATGAAATAACAGGGGATTTTTTTTCAGTCATTTAAACACCTCAAATTTAATACTCACAATAAATAACAAATGCAATAGAAAAAGCCTTTTCACAAGCCAGAACAGCCATATGAGAAGGCTTTATTACTTTTAAGCAACCATCTTATTCCATATCCAGAGAACCTTTTTTTGCAATGGTCTTGGTATATGCCAGAACAAGAAGTCCACCTACGATCACGCCGGTAATGCTGTTGGAAACTGCTGCGAACACACCCTGTGCAAAAACTTTGTTTGCCGGTTCTGCATAGATCAGGATGTCAAGAACAGGAGCTACAACTACCCAGCCGATCACGTGTGCGATCACGTTGGAAACTACAAATACTACAACTTTGCCTTTACCGAACTCGCCGTCCTGAACGTTGAGTTTCTTGGCAAATAATCCGATGACCACACCGACAAATGCAGATGTGATAACCCAGCTCCACCACGGGCTTCCACCCCAGGAAAGATCGATCAGAGCGTGACCGATGAAACCGATCAGTCCGCCTGCAACCGGTCCGTACATAGCAGCCAGAAGTGCAAGTACTGCATACTGAAGGCTGATGTTTGTATTTGGTACCGGGCTCGGTATTGCAACAAAACGTCCGAGTACAAAGAACAATGCTGCGCCGATTCCGACAGCAACTACGGTTTTGATACTGCTGTTGTTTTTCATAATAATATCCTCCTCAAAAAGTTCTGCTCTGGTCATGCCAGAGTCAGTGATAGTATAAGGCTTTTTGACGGATTTTGTCAATGGATTCCAAGTGCTTCTTTTGCAAGTTCATCCACCATATCATTATATTTATCATTAGAATGTCCCTTAACCTTGCGGAATTCAATATGAACACTCTTTTTCGCTTTCTGGTAGAAATCGCGATACGCGATCGTCCCGGCTTTATTTGCCTTCCAGTCGCCGTTGCACCAGCTCGCAATCCCCTGATAATCGTGGTAGATGATAATAGAAGGAATTTTGTGATCCAGAGCGTACTGCATCGCCGCCTCGCTTCCTTTGATCTCACCAGCCACGTTTCGCATCTGTGCCAGCTCCGGGTCGGACATTTTCTGTGAAAACTTTTCTTCTCTTCCATCGATCAGAACGACCATTCCGTAAGAAAATTCTTTCGTGCCTGCGTGGTAACTTCCGTCGACGTAGATTTCTACTGCGTCTGCTGCATTACTGTCTGCCTGCATCCCATTTGCAGCCACCACACTTCCCACACCAGAACCAGAAGCACCAGATATACCTGCCTCCTGCCTAATCCCCAGATACTCCTTCGCTTCCGCTTCCGTCCCAAAACTCTTATATATCGCGCCCGGATACCCCATCACCTGCTTCTTACACTCGTCCCAGGTAAGGAACATCCCGGTCTTTCTTCCCTGTCTTACTGCATAAAATTTCTTCTTTGCCATGCTGCCTCCTGTTCTATTCCTGCTCCAGATTCCTCAAATGCAGATACACCGTATTCTTGCTGATTCCAAGGATTTCCGCGGTCCTGACTACCGCATCTTTCATGTTGTAGATGCCTTTCTGATAAAGTCTCTGGATGATCTCCTTGTTTCGGTTGGAGGTCGGGATGTCTTTGTCCTCAATGACCTCGCGTCGGATCTCCTCTACCATGTCTTCCAGAAGTTCCACGCTGCTGGAGGAAAAATTCTCTTTGCGGTTTTCGTACTGCTCCTGTGGTTTCAAGCCGCATGCCACGAAGTTGCTGATATATTCTGAGAATGGTGTGTTCAGATAAAAATTGATGCAGAGCAGTCCGATGATGCGGTCTTTTTCTCCGCGGACAGGAATCGTCACGGATTTCAGCGGTTCCCCCTTCTTATTGTGAGTAAAATACGTAATCCCGCGGCTATCTGCATCTTCCTTCTGCATCTCTTCCAGAAGATCAAGTGCAAGGTCTGTGAGAGGCGCGCCTTCTGTTCTTCCTGTGTGAAGCCCATGAATTACTTTGACCGCAGAGCTTGAGTAATCCTCCAGACTGTGAAGCACCAGTTCGTACCCTTCCCCAAGATACATGGACAGCCCTTCCAGCATCATGCTGTAGGATTTCAGGATCTCACGGTCTGTTTCCGTTAATTTCACATGATGGTCTTTCATTTTATTCTCCTGCAACGCAAAAAGGGGGTGTCGAAACATCCCCTTCTTGTGCTGTATTTCTTATGATTTATTCTGCTACTGCGATTGCTTCTACTTCGCACAGAACGTTCTTCGGAAGCTGTTTTACAGCAACACAGGAACGAGCCGGTTTGCTTGTGAAGTATTTCTCATAAACTGCATTGAATGCAGCGAAATCTGCCATGTCAGCAAGGAAGCATGTTGTCTTTACAACGTTGTCAAATGTAAGACCAGCTTCTTCGAGGATTGCTCCAACGTTCTTGCAGGACTGCTCTGCCTGAGTCTCGATCTTGTCGCCTGCAACTTCGCCTGTAGCCGGGTCTACCGGGATCTGACCTGATGCGAATACGAAGTTTCCTACCATTTTTGCCTGTGAATATGGTCCGATTGCTGCTGGTGCGTTTTTAGTTTCAAGTGTTTTCATGATGAATTCCTCCCGTACTTTTTTCTTTATCATATCACTGAATTTTTGTTTAGTCAATGTAATATTTTACAAATATTTTCTCATCAGTGCATAGAGTGTTTCAATCCGTATCGGTTTGGCCATATGGTCATTCATTCCTGCCTTAAGTGCCTCCTGTACGTCCTCTTCAAAGGCATTGGCTGTCATGGCTATGATCGGCTTCGATGCGATCTCCTGATTTTCCAGTCTTCGGATCCGTCTTGTTGCTTCGTAGCCGTCCATTTCCGGCATCTGAACATCCATCAGTACTACATCGACTGTATCAATAAAGAAATCCAATCGCTTCGCCTTGATGTCTGACTGAAGGATATTTCGGAGGTCATGCATCACTACAGGAATACTGCATTCATTTTCTTCTATTTTGACTTTGCCACTCTCAATGCAGCTCATATCAAGCACATCATTGATCAGGGAAAGGAGATGATTGCTGGAGACCATGATCTTGCTGAGATAACCTTTGAGCCGCTCAGGATCCTCCAGGTGAGTTGCTGCAAGAGATGTAAAAATTTCCATTCTTTTCCTTCCTGTATTAAAAAAAGCTTCCAGTCGCTACAGTGCTGCATGTAGGTCTGAAAGCTGAATAAGATTTCTTAAGTCCAAAACATACTATATTTATTATAGAAGTCTTCAACGCTTTTATCCACTAAAATGTACGTTTTTACGGCAATTTTATATCGTTTAACTCTCCAAAGATCCCGCATTTTTTGATCTTTTTCAGAAAAATCCTGCCGGAAAAAGCGATATGCGGAAGTTCGATGAATGTAGAATCCGGCGGACAGATCGGGCGGTAAAGAGGATCTGCAAAGATGATCCCTGCATCCTTTAGAAGCTGCTCCATTTCTTCTTCTCCATCTGCTGTACAGTCATTCGGTGCGAGAAGACCTTCGTGAGTTTCCAGCGGACAGATGACACGGACTGGTTTGTTGTATTGTTTTTCGAGGGTTACTGCCAGGGAGCCCATGGTCACGGCTTCTCCGATCAGAGTTATCTGCGGAGTTCCTGCCAGACGGTTCTTAAGATATGCCGCGAGAATGTTGTTCTTGTCTGCTTCATTATGATGTGAAACTTCTTCATTTATTGCCTGGATGAGTTCTTCTGTAAATCCTCCAACCGGAGTTCCAATAACATATGGAGTTCCGAATTTTTCCTGGAGGATCTTTGCTGCCGGAAGACCTACGGAGGATACGACCAGGTTTACTTCTGCTTCACCTGCATGGGATAAATCCTCAAGCGTATCTCCCATCGCCCAGGTAGAAATGACCTCCCAGCCACGTTGGCGTAAAGTCTGTTTCATGGCATCTACGTTTGCCTGCGGGCCAAAATCCAGCGGGGTTACGCCGAAAAGATTAAGGGTATGCGGTCTGATATGATGCGGTTTCTTAACAAATCGTTCTGCGATTTTCTCCAGTGCAAGACCTGCTCCGTAAGTATAATCATGCATGCCATTTGTCGGAACTGCAAAAGCCGGGATTCCTGTCTCTGTTTCGATCACCTGCGCGATTGCAGGAAAATCTGTCCCGTTCATAAATGGGATCGGCGAGCCTGCAAGTGCGATGAACTTCGGTTTTAGTTCTTTCGCCGCTTCTTCAATATCGTGAATGAATTTTGCATCGTTTCCCATAACTGCATCGATCTCTGTCAGCCCGGAAATATAGATCAGACTGTCCTGGTCGTACCAGCGGATCTCGTCATGTGTATTATAAGTCGAATTACAGCCGGACGGGTCGTGTATGACTACCATGCCGCCCAGGTCATACAGGGCAGAGCATACACCAGAAACATCGGCGGTGTAGATCGGTATGATTTTGTATGACTGTCTCATATGCAGCTTTCGCACCCCCATCCTTTACGAACGATCAGATCCTCGGGATCTTTTTCTTCGAGAAAAGCTTCTGTCATCAGTTCCATGGTTCCTCGGATCCCATCGAAGCCCCACAAGCCGCCACCCTGTACCATGTTGACGAAATTTCTGCTGCCGGAAAACCAGGCGGCTTTCTGTCCGATAGCAAGAACTTTACCTTCTGTCCCGCGCGGAAGGACACGCATCTTGGTTTGGATCGTGGCACGCAGTTCCAGGTCCGGATGATGAAGTTTCAGCCAGTCGAAGGCCGGCTTTTCTTCCGAACTTATGCTGTCGAGATAGACGGTTGTTACATGGAAACCGTGTTCCAGAAGAAGTTTTGCGAGACCTAATGGTCTTGGGTGGTACAGATAATCCAGAACGACCGGGGTGCCGCCGATGATGGATTTTGCGTGGTTGATGGAATCTTCGCAAAGAGTGATCTCTCTCTGGTAAAATGCTTCTATTTCTTCGGATGTGATATCTGCACACTTTGTATTCGAAGTATCCTCCCGGCTCCATCCTGCCTGAAGCTCCTTTATCAGATTTCGAATTTCTTCTTTGATCTCCTCATAATCAAAACAACCCGGAAGATACAGATGTGTTCTGTTCAGGCGTTCTGTCAGCATGGCTGCACCGTATTTTGCCGGCGGGTAACAGGAAACAAAAATTTCTGCACTTCCAAGCTGCTGGTATTCCGCCCATGTTTTACAGGCTGGAAGTTCCCGCAAAGTGTGACCGGTACTTCTCAGCAATCGTTTGATGTCACTGCTTTCATCAAGTACAAAGTCGCTTCCAACGAGCGTTACTGTCAGCGGATCTGGCTCCTTCGTGATAAGCGGATCGTACATTGCCTTTCGCAGTTTCTGATCCGGTGTCAGTCCATGTTTCTGCATGATCGGATCCATGAAGCAGCGCACAAAAACGATCTCCGGGAAACGTGTGCCTAGTTCTTCATAGACTCTGTCCAGGTCGCATCCCAGAAAATGATGCAGACAGACAGTAAAAAGGAGCACTGCTTTTGGTTTCTTTTCTAATTTATTGAGGACATCTGTCACTCCTTCGATCGTCACATCCTCCAGATTTCCGTTCAGGAGATTTTCTTCTTCCACAGTGACAAAGGAAAAACGGTCTGCCGCATTCATCTCTGCCGCTGTCAGAACGACGCCTCGCATGCAGTTGTCTGCGCAGACATAGATCTGGATCGCCTCAGGCATAAGCATTCCGGTGTGGACGATATTCCAGTTGCCATGTGCCGGAGAGTTGAATTCCAGTCCGAGCGGAAATGGAACAGGAAAATCAGCTTCTCCGATCGTTATGACTGCACCTTCCGGGTTTATTTCACCGCCAACTCGTTTCAGCATAGCCCGTCCTTTCTGCAGATAGCCAGAATGTTTTCTGCCAGTGTGCGGTATTCTGCTGCCATTTCGCTGTCCGGGTAACATTCCATCAGGGTTTTGCCCTGTTCTTCTGCGTCTGTGACCAGGTCGCTGCGGGTGAGTTTTCCGATTATCTGCGTTTCAAAATCATCGGCAAGTTCCTGTACTTTTTCTTCTTCTCGTTTTACATTGCGGCGGTTCAGGATGATGCCACCAAGGGTTGCGTAACCACGGTTTTTGAAGTTCTGTACGGCCATGGCAATATTGGCTCCGGCATGGATTGCCATGTTTTCACCGGAAGTTATGATAAAAACTTTGTCTGCATAGCCTTTTCGCATCGGCATGGAGAAACCGCCACAGACGACGTCTCCGAGAACGTCGTAGAGGACGATGTCCGGTTTATAAGTCTCGTAAGCTCCTGTTTCTTTTAATTTTTCGAGGGCAGTGATGATCCCGCGTCCTGCACAGCCAAGTCCTGGCGTGGGGCCTCCGGCCTCTACGCAGATCACGCTCTGATAGCCGGTTGTGATCATGTCTTCGAGCTTGAGATTCTGTTTTTTCTCATTATAGAGATCGAGTACGGTCCGCATCTGTTTTCCATGCCGAAGCTGGATCGTGGAATCTGCTTTTGGATCGCAGCCGATCTGCATGACGGTCAGTCCTTTTTCTGCGAGGGTGGCTGCCACGTTGGATACGGTTGTGGATTTGCCGATTCCGCCTTTGCCGTATACTGCTATTTTAATCATGTTTTTCCTCCGCGTGTGTGATGACATTGGAATAAGCGGTCTTGGTGGACACGCCTTTGAGGCGGCCGATCTTGCCGGAAAGGGCGCTGATAATGTCCTGTGAGGCATCGATGGCGATGCTGATGATGCTGATTCCTTTTTCACGGTATGGGATGCCCATGCGGCCGATGATGTAGTCGCGGGCATCGTAAAGAAGCTGGTTGAGGGTTTCGATGGAATCGCTGTCTTCGACGATGATGGATATTACTGCTACTCTTGTGTCCATGGTTATCCTCCTTAATAATAATTCTACAGAATGCTCCATTGTTTCGCAATTAGCAGATACGTGGTAAAAGTTCTCCTCCCGGCTGTGGCAGGAGTGCCTGGGTGCCGATCTCAGTTGTCATGACTACTTTGCCTGGCTGGTCGGCGGTGACTTCTCCGATGATGGCAGCGTCCTTGGAGTATGGACACTGGCGGAGGGTTTCGACGATTTTTTCTGCTTCAGCTTTTGGAGCCATGATGACCATGCGGCCTTCGCATGCCAGATAGAGCGGTTCAAGTCCGAGCATACCGCAGACTCCTTTAACTTCCGGTGCTACCGGGACGGAGGCTGCATCGAGGCGGATCCCGACGTTGCTCTGTCCTGCAATTTCATAGAGGACGGTTCCGACACCGCCTCTTGTGGCATCACGGATCACATGGAGATCGTGGGTAGTGTTCATGACAGCTTCTACTGCTTTCCAGAGCGGCGCGCAGTCGCTGGTGACATCTGCTTCGATCCCGAAATCTTCTCTCGCAAGAAGGATCGTGCATCCATGTCTTCCAACATCACCGGTTACGATGATCGCATCTCCCGGCTGTGCAAGGGTTCCGCCGACTTTTACGCCGTCTTCGATCTGTCCCATTCCGGTCGTTGTGATAAAAACGCCGTCTACCTGTCCTTTGCCTGCAACTTTGGTATCACCGGACACGATATGTACGCCTGCTTCTGCGGCTGTTTTTTCCATTGCGGAGGCGATTTCTTCCAGTTTTTCCATCGGGAAGCCTTCTTCGATGACAAATGCACAGGTCAGGTACAGTGGTTTTGCACCCATACATGCGAGGTCATTGACCGTACCGCAAATGGAAAGTTTACCGATATTTCCGCCCGGAAAGAATGCCGGTGAGACGATAAATCCGTCTGTGGAAACTGCCATTTTTCCTGCCGGTGGTGTCAGGACTGCCGCATCATCTGCTGTCAGATCCGGGTTGGCAAAGTGTGCTGCAAAGATCTGGTCGATCAGTTCTGAAGTCTGGCGGCCGCCTGCGCCGTGCGCCATTGTTACTGTTTTATCTTTTAAACTGCTCATAGGATTGTCCTCTTTTCTCTTAACATTATTATACCTGTAAACATACTCAGCATTTGGAACTTTAATCCCTGGTATTATTTATTGTCCCCATACGCATAATAAGCCGAACATGCGCCTTCATTTGAAACCATACATGCTCCTACCGGGTGCTGAGGGGTGCAGACTTTCCCGAATACTTTGCAGTCGGATGGTTTGCATTTGCCCTGCAGGACATCGCCGCATCTGCATGCCGGGTTTGCTTTACCCTGGATCGGTGGAATATTGTATTTCTTTCTTGCGTCAAAATCGCTCCACTCTTTTTTAAGACAGACACCTGATCTCGGAATCACGCCAAGCCCTCTCCACTCACTGTCACAGGCTTCTGTCATTTCTTCAGTGAGCTGCTGTGCTTCGCGACTTCCTTCCGGTTTCACGACTCTCGGATAGCAGTTTACAAAGAATGGTTTTCCTTCTTGGAATTTCACCAGGGAAACGGCAAGTGCTGTGAGAAGCTCTTTCGCAGTAAATCCGGCAACAACACCGCTTACACCTTCTTCTGTCAGATGTTCGCAGAGTTCTGTTCCTGTGATCGCATTGACATGTCCCGGATACAGAAAAACATCTGCACTTCCTTTTAGTGCCTCGTATGCCTGCGGCATGGTCTTATTTGCCATCAGCAGAGAATAATTGAAAAGACCATCCTTCTTTGCCTGCTTTACAGAAAGACATTCTGCCGGTGTTGTAGTTTCAAATCCGACAGACAGGAAGACAACCTCTTCTTCTGGATGTTCCAGTGCATATTTTTCTGCATCTGCCGGAGAATAAACGATACGGATCTTTGCGCCTTTTTCTCTCGCTCCTGCAAGGCTCATTTTCGTTCCCGGTACTCGTACCAGATCTCCGAAGGTACAGATCGTTACATTTTTTTCCAGTGCCAGCCACACTGCTTCATCAATAAATCCAACCGGTGTCACACAGACCGGACATCCCGGACCGGAGATCAGTTCTACCTGCGGCGGCAGAAGTTTGCGGATTCCCAGTCGAAAGATCTCGTGTGTATGTGTTCCACAGACTTCCATGATGCGGACTGCCGGACCGTCATAGTTCTCTATGATCTCGCGGGCTGTTTTTTTTCTCTCTTCTCCCATTACAGCAGTTCCTCCATTAACTGATCTGTTTCGTCATCATCTTCATCAGTGATCTTTGCGATTGCAACACCTGCATGGACCATCACATAATCACCCGGTTCCAGGTCTTCCAGAAGCTGTGCGGAAACTTTTCTTTTAGCTCCGCCAGCGTCTACAACTGCTGTTCCTTCACTGATTTTTACTACTTTTGCTGATAAACCTACACACATGGTAATGCCTCCCTTTTTACTTATTTCTATCTAAATATGCCATCGCATACACTGCCTGTCCAAGTGCGATCCCGCCGTCATTTGGCGGTACAAGCTGATGTTTCAGCACTTCAAATCCCTGCTGTTTCAACATATGATCAGTCAGTTCCAGAAGCAGCCGGTTCTGAAAAACACCGCCACTTAAAGCTGCTTTATTACAGCCGCTCTGCTCTCTGATCTTCACACAGGATGCCGTGATCTGGCGGGCAAGTTCCTGATGGAAAATGTATGCCAGACGGTCAGAATCTTCACCGTTTAACCTGCGGTACAGGATTTCTTTTATCAGGGAGCCGGTGTTGAGAAGCAGCCGGTCATTGCCTTCTTTTAATAGTTCATAAGTCGATATCTCCGGCATCTTTTTCGCATTTTTTAACCTGTTCTTCTGATACTCTTCCGCGACAAATTCAAGTGCCATGGACGCCTCTCCTTCAAATGTGGACTTCC
Source organism: Blautia sp. OM07-19 (assembly GCF_003481595.1). Classification (NCBI taxonomy): domain Bacteria; kingdom Bacillati; phylum Bacillota; class Clostridia; order Lachnospirales; family Lachnospiraceae; genus Blautia; species Blautia sp. OM07-19. The sequence goes on along the minus strand of NZ_QULA01000007.1, from coordinate 3,514 downwards.
TGCGGATTCCAAGTATCGCGCTCACACCGTCAAACAAACGGCCTGCGCTGGTTGACATCACGGCATTGATCTTACGGTCTGCCATGGTGAACTGTACATTTGCTTCCTGCTTCGTACAAAGTTCTAATTTCTCTATGATCTCAGATGCTTTTTCCCTGTCACCTGTCATTCCATAGAGCAGGGAAACTGCGATACGCCATCCCTCTTTTGAAGAAGCATCTCCGCCGATCTGCAGGAATGGCATGACACTTCCTGTTCTTTCGAATCCATTCAGATCTGCCAGAAGGATTTCTCCTCCCCAGATCGTACCGTCTGTTCCATAGCCGGTTCCGTCAAACGATACGCCGACCACCTGATCCGCACAGTCATTCTCTGCCATGCAGGAAAGAATGTGTGCATAATGGTGCTGTACCTTCACTACCGGTAATCCAAGTTCTTCTGCGACCATCACAGAATTGTACTTCGGATGCATATCACAGCATACGATCTCCGGCTCCACTTCCAGCAGTGTTTCCAGTCTTCCGACTGTCTCACGAAGTGCTTTTACTGTCCGCAGATCTTCCAGGTCTCCCACATATGGGGACGGATAAAAACGGTTATCCACACCGATGCAGAAGGAGTTTTTGAGTTCTCCACCGATTGCGAGCACCTGTCCCTGATATGGTGTGGAAACCATAAACGGAAGTGGTGCATAACCTCTGGAACGGCGGATCATATATGGTTTATCCTCATAAAAATCCATTACAGAATCGTCTGCGCGGATACGGATCTTGCGGTCATGGGACAGCATGCAGTCGCAGAATCCAGACAGTTCTGCCTCTGCTTCCCGATCGTCACGACAGATCGGCGCACCGGATATATTTCCACTGGTCATTACCAGAAATTCCGGCATTTCAATCCCGTCATCATACGTAAAGATCAGAAGCTGTACCGGTGCATATGGCAGCATCACACCGACTTTTGGATTGCCCGGTGCCACGGATGGACAGAGGATCTCAGCCTCTTTTTTCTTATCCAGAAGCAGGATCGGCTTCTGATGTCCGTCGAGAATTTTGGACTGTTCTGCGCTAACTTCACATTCTTTTCTGACAGCTTCGGGATCTTTTGCCATCACTGCAAAAGGCTTCATCGGACGACGTTTGAGCTGCCGCAGGCGGCTGACTGCCCCCTCATTTGAAGCATCACAGCAGAGATGAAATCCACCGATGCCTTTGATCGCAACAATCCCGCCCTCTGCAATCGTTTTTCTCGCATAAGTGATCGCAGCCCTGCCTCTTTCTTCTCTGCCGATCAGGTATACTTCCGGTCCACAGTCATTGCAGCAGACCGGCTGTGCATCGTATCTTCTTGTCGCCGGATCATAGTATTCTTTTGCACAGTCCGGGCACATCGGAAACTCTTTCATACTGGTCCGTTCTCTGTCATAAGGAAGCGAATCCAGAATCGTCAGTCTCGGTCCGCAGCAGGTACAGTTGATAAACGGATGTAGATATCTCCGATTCCTGGGATCAAATATTTCCTCCTTGCATTCATCGCAGATTGCAATGTCCGGTGAGACAAAAATCTCTCCTTTTGTCTTCTCACTTTCGATGATATCAAACTGTGTATACGCTTCCGGATGCTCTACATTTTCGACATTTACTTTGAGGATCGCTGCACGTTTCGGCGGCCGGTTCTGGATATCTGAGATAAATCCTCTGACCGCTTCCTCTGATCCCTGTGCGTAAATTTCCACATAAGGTCCCTTGTTACAGACATTTCCACGGATGCCCCGCGTGGCCGCATGGCGGCTGACCGTTGGCCGGAATCCTACCCCCTGTACGATTCCGTAAATGCGGATCTGTCTGGTGATTTCTTCACTCATAATCTTCTCCAATCTGCTATATCACTCCATAGATACAGCAGGATTTTTTATTTACAATTGTCTGCTCGTGATCAGCTGACTTTACTTCCCGATCAGCTTCCCTGATACTGCAAAATGTCTTGTATTTATGAAGCTTCCTTTAAATTCCGGTGTCATGCGCTCCATACATCCGTCTGCAAAAATGATATCAAAATCTCCATTTTGTACCAGTTCTATGTAGTCATCCTCGTCACGAAGAGACATATCTCCGTCTGCCAGAAGTTCTTTTTTCATCATAAACCAGCCTGCTGTCTGGACGGTCTTTGCGCCTCTCTCCAGCAGTTCTCTGCGGATGGAATCGGCGATCACCTGCTGGTGTACAACAAGGACTTTTTTGCCGGTATAATCCAGTTTCGGAAGCAGTTCCTCTACCAGTGGATAGTGGATTTCATATGGCGTTCCAAATGTCTTTTCCAGATATTTCGCCGCCATAAGTGCCGCCGGAGAAACCACGATATTTCTACTCACTGAGGAAGCTTTTTTTACTTCTTTCAGTCCGTCGCCCATACAGTAACAGACCGCCTGCTGACCATATTTCTGCTGATACAGGGCACGTATTTTGTCTGCTGCCGCAAGGTCGCTGACATCCTGCGGAGTCATTCCGAGGATACCGATCCTGCGCTCTTCCACTGGATATTTTTCCGTTGCAAAAGTTTTGAAAAGCTCCACAAAAACTTTCTCCTCGCCTTTGTCATAAAGTTCCATTCCATCTGTATCAACGGTCAGGATCGGCAGATTTATCTTCTTCTCACTCATGCGTTTCAATGCCAGATAATCCGTTGCGATCACCGCCGGAACCGGGGTTCCGATCACTGCTGCGAACGTTGCATCTACCTTCTGTGCTGCATCTGCAAGCTTCGTCACCAGACGGTCATCACGTCCAAGGATCGCATCCATATCTCGAAGTCCGGCGCTGAAGATCGCACTTTTCTGTTCAAACCACCGCGGCTCGTCAAATCCGCATACATTACCGGTACATCCCCCCGCATCGCAGATCACCACAATACCTCCCAGTTCAAAAAGTACCGATACTGCACCTGACTGATCTGGTGCAAATGGCGTCAGGTATTTCCGTAGTCCTCTCATTATTTTCCCCCTTATACACAAAAAGACTCCTCGCCCATCAGGGTAGAGAAGTCCTGTAAATTCATGCCAACAACTATTCCTGCTCGGATCTGCAGTGACCTACCCGGTCCTATAAGTTACTGTTCACTCCGTTCACAGTAACTTGGTCAAAATCCATTCCAAATCACCTTCGGTGATGGGATTTTGCCCTGTATTTCTCGGGATTTTGCCATATTCATGGCAAAACGCCTCGCGGGATACTACCTGTGAACAAGTAACCCCTATACATATGTTTCCTCGCCATCAGAGTCTGTTCTTTAGTATTTATAAAATTTGAACGTGTCTGTGTAGTTGCATTCAGGTAGATCAAGTCATCCTGTCTGCTGTTAGAATTTATTATATCTCATACACAAGTTGTCAGTCAACGCTAACACGTCCGTTTTGCCATATATTTTCCGCACTGGTTGCCTTGATTCTTTGAATTTTATGTGAATTAAAAACTCTATCCTCACATGACTGAAGTCACGTGCTTCCAGACGCTTTAGG
>NZ_QULA01000069.1:0-4729 GCF_003481595.1 Blautia sp. OM07-19 | reverse complement strand
ATTATAAAAACATGGGTATAATGCTTCAAATGGAAACATTAACATTTGAGGCTGAAAGTATTGCTTATATTGTCTGCAACCATTTTGGTCTGGATACTTCAGAATATTCGTTTACCTATATCGCCAGCTGGTGTGAGAGCAAGGATATGAAAGCACTTCGAGCATCTATGGATACTATCCGGAAAACGTCTGCGGAAGTCATTGGGAATATCGAAACACAGATACACGAGCTGGAAATGGAAAGACCAATCGAAGATGCAAGTCTTGAAAATATAGAAGAAACAGCTATGCAGTATGCCCACCGGCTGATCGAAGCGGCAGAGGATGCAAGTAGGGGAAATTTTACGGATAGTCAGAGAAATCTTATTGTGAATTTTGCATATAAGATGGACGACAAAGACGAAGTGCTTGGACTGGTGAACCGTATGATGACTGCAATCCGCAGACCGGGAAGTGAATATACGAGAAGCCTTATGAATGAAACACAGGCACAGATTGACAATTTCCCAGATGGCATGATCGGTTTTACAGAAATGCACGAAGCAGGAATCCGACTGGAACACATGTATCCTCTTGAAAAAAACAGGGCAGTAGAATTGTATCGTGAGGGTGCGGAAGTTTTTCTCTTACATGGAAATCCAGACAATCCAGAGCAGGCAGGACAGATTCTTGCAGAAACAGAAAATGCAATCCTGGGACATGACGGTATTTTTGGTATCACGGAAGCAGAATGGGAAGTACATAAAGAAAGAGAAGCAGCTGCCGCCAGACAGGAAAAACTGGAACAGGACAGTGCAGAAAAGATTGATGAGACACTTCTTCTGCATGGAGAAAGCAGAAGGTTTGCTATTTATCAGATGGATAGTGGAGATGAGCATACTTATCAGTTTATGGGAATAGAATCCGCAAAGAGTCTGGACTATACCATTGACGGAAAGGATTACCGAATGGTTTATGCAGCACCGTGGATGCCAACGATCACGTTAGACAATATATTTGAACGCTTTAACATTGACCGACCGGAAGATTTCCGTGGTCATTCCTTATCGGTAAGTGATGTGATCGTGATAAACAGGGGTGCAGAGATCACAGCCTATTATGTAGATTCTTTTGGATTTCAGGAACTTCCGGAGTTTGTCCAGCAGAGAAGGAACATGCTGGAACATAATTCCGTCAGGGCATATCCGCCAGTTTATAAAGGAACATTGGAACAGGCAATGGGAGAACGGGATGTGGATGCTTATCTGGATTCCAGAAAGTTAAACCTGGACTGTAAGAAAGCAATCGAAGAAGCCATCCGGGAGAATTTTGACGGGCTGCACTTAAAGCAGGATGCGGCAAAAGAAGTCGTGGAACGCTTCGGGGAAGAACGTATGAATTTTGTTATGGCAAATACCATCCGTGAACTTTCCCATGATGGAAGATTTTCCAGACAGAACAAAGACTGGGCGGAGCATATCGAAGTCCCGGAAAATGTCAGCCGGGGTAGAAATCTGAACCTGGATTATGTGATCGAAAGCCACCCGGCAGTTTTAGATGGGTTTATCGACATGGCAAGAGCTGAAATCCGGATGCAGAGGATAGAACAGGCGATAGGAGAAAACGAAGTGACAATCACGGCAGAGACAAGAGGATATGAAGCAGAAGGACATAACGGGACATGGCATACGGTTGATGAAAAGGAATATGCGGGGGAGAAGTTCTTCTTAATGGAACATGATGAATTTGGCTCCGATGTGGCAGGGATTATCGTAGCAGAAAATGGACAGCTTGTAGCGGAGGATTTATGGAATGGGTTTGATGCAGGAGCGTTAGAAGCTGTATCAGAATATTTGCAGGAAAATGGAACAACACTTTATGACTTGACGGAATTCCCGAAAGATTCTGTTGTAACCCTGCGGAGTGGACAGACACTTACAATCGAAGAAATACAGGCAGTACAGAAAGATACCTGGGAAGAAACGATGGCAGGAAAAAATGAATCTGGAACGGATGTCCGGTTTAATTTCCATGCAGTCAGTGAGGTGCAGCTGCCAGAAGGCATAAAGTTGAAAATGCCAGAGATTCATTACGTTGATAATTTTTATGTGATGGAAGATGTAGATGCAGAGGGTGTAGTAAAAGTAAACCGGTATGAATCACTGGATGAAGCGATGCAGGAATATTTACGCCTGCCAAATAATCAGGAAAAAGTGCTTGGTATCCAGAATACGGAAACAATGCAGGAAAGCATGGATTTTATCCGATGTGAAAACGGAATAGATCAGCTGACCCATGCATATGAACAGATCGGAGGGTGGCTGAATCCGGAAATATATGAAGCGGTAAATAAAATGGAAAATATGCTGGACTGGAATGAGGTACAGATTGCATATCAGATTGGAAAACAATACTTTACAATCCAGACTGCTGAAGATGGCTATGATTATACATTTTACAATGAAGATTATCAGGAGGATGATGGAGGAATCTATGACAATCCGACAATTTATGTAGATGAAGCTGCCAGTGATATTTTGGAAGATAAAGGGTACTCATTGGAAGACGCAAAAGTAGTGGATTATGAAGAACTGATGGCAGATGTGGAAGAAGTTCAGGAAGAACAGATGCAGCGGATACAATTAGAAAAAAACTGCCCAGCAAGTATTTTTGAAGGATTTCGCAGGGAAGAAGCAATGCAAACCTATGAAGGAATCGCAATGCAGTTTATCAGGAGTAAAGGGTATCTGACCATACAGGCAACAGAAGAAGGATATTCGTTTATTTTTTATGACTCTGATCTGCATGAAATCCAGAGTGGTGATTACGATAATCCAGACGCATCCATTCAGGAAGCTGCTTATGAAATCCTTAAAAGTGAAAGAATGGATGACCTGGAATGTGTCAAAGTGGATTATAAAGAATTTGAAGAAATGACGATCCAGCACTCTAAGGATTTATTGCAGGAGGGGGAACTTCGTGCGACTTCTGAGATTGGAAGAGATGAAGCAGCATTAAATGGTCTTAGCAGGGCAGAAGTGGAACGGGGTGTCTTGTATCACGCACAGGGTATTCTGGAAGATATGGGATTAGAAAATGAAGTAGAGTTGCTTGCTGCAAGAGTGCATGGTTCCAGAAGCAGAGAGGAACTTTACAGAGATGATTCTGACCTTGATGTAGTGCTTTCTTATCGTGGCAATATCCGGGAGGACAGTTTCTTCAATGAATTAAATGCTCATGGCATCGCAATGGCAGGTATTAAGGTGGACATCAATCCTATTGCCGAAGAAAGAATCACTCTGGCAGAATATATGAAGGAAGCAGATGCTTACCTTGATCAGCAGGAGATCAAAAAGCTGGCAGTGGATTTAGATAATTTCAGCTATGAATATGACACTTACGAATATAAAGATACCGTTGAGAACAGGGAAGAACAGGTGGAGAAAATCACAGAGGACATTTTGAATCAGAAAACAGGGTGTTTAAAGGACTGGCTGGTTGAAGTATCGGAAGAATCTGATATAGACAGTGATGTGATAACTGCCCGGTCATTACTTTCCCGCCTGGAAAATGCAGAAACCTTTTCTATCTTTACCAGACAATCAGAACAGGAACAGCCGGAAGCTACGATTACTTTTTATGTGGCAGAGTGTATGGAGTTTCCGGTCATGGGAGAATACCATAATAATCTTACTCTGGAAGAAGCGATTAAGATTTATGAAAGTATTCCGGCAGATCGACTGCATGGAGGCAAAGGGATTGGTTTTGACCTGCAGGACGGGGATAAGGATTATTCTGGAGAGTACGAACTGATGTGTTGGAACAGAGTAGACAGGGAACTGATAGATATGATTCCGCATTATAAGGAAAGTCCATTGGTACAGAAAGCAATTAACGATATGGAAAAGTATCTGAATGAGAAACATGGAAAAGTGCAGGAAGCAGAACAGACTGTGGAAGTGAAACAGGAAGTTCCAGAAGCACCAGTCAAGAAAGAATCCGTATCAGTAGAACCGAACCGGGAACAAAACAAAGAGCCTGCAAAGGGTGGAAAAGGGAAACTGAAAAAATCCGTGTTGCAGTCGTTAAAAGAGTTCCAGGCAAGAGCAAAAGCACAGGAGCAGAAAGAAATGGCAACTGAAAAATCCAAAGCACATAAGAAGGGGAATGTAGAATTATGATGAATCTGGCAATGAACTTTGATACAGATGAATGCTTAGTGACCGCAATGTTTGATAAAGGCAACCGAAATGATACAATGGAAGCTATCGACAATATCATTCCATTTCTGAAAGGGGATGCGGATATGATCGGGCTGGTCTGCAATACCATAAGAAAGCTGTTCTGCATGAGTGATGAAGGCTATGAGATTTTTCTTATGGATCTGGAAGATTATAAAGTGGATTTGGAAGATAATTATAAAAAATAGAGAATATTTTGTGTGAATTAGTGTTAGATAGAATTTATTTAAATTGGAGAAAGTAGCCAATCCGATTGAGAAACTGGCACATATTATTAATATGATAAATTTTATTATTGACTTTTAAATTTCACAATGCATCATAGTAAAATAAAGCGAGTATGTAAAAGAGCAGTGTAATTAATGATATAATAAAAAGTAAGAAAAATATTTTTGACTATCTTTTTGTACAATTTATTCGTTATATATAATAGAAAGTGCTTTCAGTAGAAAAAGGAGCTTCTTGTATAATTCAAATATAGGGAATTCCGAGAAAGAAGGTTGAGAAAA
>NZ_QULA01000068.1:0-5055 GCF_003481595.1 Blautia sp. OM07-19 | reverse complement strand
CTAATCTTATCAATGAGTTTTTTTTACCTTTTTCCGTCAAGTATAAGGGAGTGCCTTTTGAGTGTCAATATCTACACCTCACTCCCTCTCGCCTTGACCGCTAATCTTATCAATGAGTTTTTTTTACCTTTTTCCGTCAAGTATAAGGGAGTGCCTTTTTGATGTCAATATCTACACCTCACTCCCTCTCGCCTTGACCGCTAATCTTATCAATACATTTTTGCACCTTTTTCTTCGTACCGACAAACTGCAATTTATCTTAGAAATTACAGCGATGTTATTTTGATAAACTTTCAAGAATTGAAATATCATGCTTATCTTTATCTCTTAATTCATAACCTGAATGGAAAACTTTTTGGCCTTTTAAAGATATACAAGGAATTGTTTTGCCTTCAAAAAAAACACTACCAAAGTAATCTTTTTCAAACTCATACCATCCACCCTCTAAATCAGCTTGTTTTGAAGTTCCGTCCTCATTTAAAACGAACGGGTGAATGTCTAAGTAACCAAGTTCATCACTATATAACTCTATTCTAACCGGTTTCCAGTCTGTATCAATTTTATAGCCCAGATTCAAAAGCACATTTAACAATTTTTCCGTATGTTGAGCATCAAAATTTATATCTATATCTCTATGAATTCTTGTTTGTTTACCAGCTAAAATATCTACACCCCATCCGCCATCCAACCAGTATGTAATTCCAGTATTTTCGAATAATTCTATTACTTTCATTAAATCTTCTTTTGTTGTTATTTCTTTTCTACCCATACAAAGTCTCCTTTACAACTTCTATATAATTGTTTAGTTAAGTCAATATCAATATCTAATTGCCAAGGCTCAAAATCAAAAATCATGGTCATCACACTCCTTTTTAAAATTCTAATTTATCGATTTCTTTTTACTTACTAATCATACCATACAACAGCATAAGAAACACTAAAATATTGCAGACCATACCGCCCCAAAACAGGTACAACTTCAAGCCCTCATATCTAAAAAAACTGTTCTTACTTTCCTCAAGCTCCCGGATCTTCTGCTTCATCACGCTCGTAAGTGTATCAGACTGCTTCTCAAGAAGCTTTGTAGCCCTCTGTATAGCCTCTATATTCGCCTGTAACGCCTTTCTAACCTCTTGGACGGTGTTTTCCTTAACCTCATCTTTCAGGCTCCCAATCTCGCCCGATATAGCGTCTTGAAGCAATTCGTTGCTGTTCTTCAGCAGCTCTACGCTCTGCTTCAGCTCGCTGATGAGCTTCCTGTTCTGCTCTGCGTCTCTCTGCCTGTTCTGCTCTGCCCTCACTTGTTCTTGATTTGACTGCTTCATCAATTCCTCGCAGTTCTCGCTCGACATCGCCAACGCTTCTTTGAGCAGACTGTTTTCCAGCTCTGTCCGGCTCTGTCGGTTTAACTCTTGAAGCTGCTCTCTTGGACTGCTCTGCTTCTGCTGTTCGTGCATTTCTCTCAAACTCATGCTCCATACTCTCCTTTCCAAAATCCATATTGTAGTATTTTTCCAGCTTGTTATCCCTGATTTTACAAGCCTTTTCTCCTGCCTGTTCCCTGGCTAAGTCGGTATATGTGATGTACTTGTGGCTGTCCTGCCAGTCCACCCCGTACCCTCTTTCATTCATCAGCCGGATAAAGGTTTCCCGGCTGGTCGCTGTTTCCTTACAATCCAGCACCGCAAGGGCAATATCCTGCACATAGCTTTTGACCTTTCCCTGCTCTGCCTGTTTCAAAAGCTGGTAGGTGTCTTTGCTCCATGCCACCGTTTCTTCCCGGACTTCTCCAGCAAATGTCTTTCCTTTCTCCGGCACATGCAAGCCCTGTTCCCAGCTCTGCTCGTTGCACCGTTCCTTTAAGTCTTTAAGGTCGTGCTTACTCCATTGGAGCTTATGACCGTTCTCATAATTTACGGAATTGACAATAAAGTGCGTGTGTATATGCCCCTTGTCTATATGCGTGGCTATCAGAACTTCATGCCCTTTCCATGCCTTTGTATGCTCTGCCAGCTCGACAGCGTTCTTGTGAGCCTGCTCCGGGGTTATTTCCTCGTCCTCATGGTAGGATTGCACATAATGCTTATAGGTTCTTCCGTCCGTCTTGCCCCACAGCTCCTTTGTGGCTTGCATTTCCTCCTTGACCGTCTCCGGCTCACAATGCAGACCGCTGACAAGCTTCTCCTCTGTCTTTTCTTTTTTCGTCACATAATCTATTGCGTGCCCTATGCCCGCCTTTGAAGATACCGCCTTAATGACTGCCATACTTTGTTCAGCTCCTCTCCATGCTTCCGCACTTCCGCTTCACTCGGCAACATTCCCCCCTCATTACACCTCTTTGCTATTTGGTTGAGGTTGTTCCCTATCCGTTTCAGTTCCGGGATAAGTTCTTTGATACCGTCCGTATTCACGATCTGCTTCTCCAGCACACAGGAAAGGATATACTCCTGCTGGTTCTTTCCACTCTCTGAAATCTTCTCCTGCAACTGCTGGTATTCTTCTTCACTTACTCGGAATGATAACTGCTTTGGTCTTGTCTTGTTCATGCCCTTACCACTCCATATCCATGACATCAAGTAAGTCAAAGAAACGCTCCAGCGTCTTATTTTCCTTTTCTGCCGGGTTCTGTTTTACATATTTATCAATTACTTTCATCAGCTCCTGCACCTCGTATCTGTACTCAAACTGAATTTTATCCATTTCTTTTTTCATGCCTTTGACCTCTCTTTCTTCGGTGCTACCACCGTCAAATTATGAGCCTTTCGGCTCTCTAAAAAGGGGGATTGAAGGGGGGCTTGCCACCCTCACAAGTTCTAAAGTGGTAACACTTTAGGGAACTTGCAATATATCCGCTACACATATTATAGCATGATAGACACCCTATATCAAGCGGATATATTCGTGCGTATATTCTGCCAAGAATATAGTGGAGCTTACTTCCTCTTGGGCGACTTTGGAAGTGTAGGTGGAAGAAAGTCAAGGGCTTGTTTTTTATCTGCAGTATGAGCTTCGGCTTGCCGATCAGCGAGTACAGCAGATAAAAAATGGTCGCAGACCACCCTTTACTTTCTTCCGCCGGAACGGACAATGAAGCACAGGGGGAAGTAACGGAACGGATGGACAGCCGTTTTCCCCTCCGGCATTATAGCCAACAAAAAAGAGTATCAAGGGTAAACGCTGCGGTCTATGACCGCCCTTGACACTCTTTTCCTTATGGCTTTGATAATAAACAAGGGGAAATGGCTTCTTGTGGCATTTCTGCCACTATGGTATAATGAGCGACGCTACCACCCCTATACAGGTACAGAAAGGGGGTGTGCCACCATGAGTATATTTTCGTCTTTCTTACTCTCTGTCTTGGCAAGTGTAATCGCCTACTACATCTGCAAATGGCTGGACGGAGATAAATAGGCGGTAGCCAGCCTAAGGAATAAGCCACCTTGCCACAACGGAATAGAAAAGCCCCGGAGTTGCGACCTCCGGGGCTTTTTGCGTGCCACAATGAGCACTTTCGTCTTTCTTGCCTACTGGCATTATAGCATATGCCTTTCGGCATTTCAAGTATGCCCTACTTCCACCACTTGTAAACGGTGGGCTTGCTCAATCCTGTCTCTCGAATGCAGTCCGCTTTCTTTCCTGCTGGGTGGCTCTCCTGCCATTCTCTGACTGTCTGCTCCGCTGTTCCACTCCCTTTTGGTCTACCCTCTTTTACTTCTTCTCCTAACTGCTTTTTTAAAGCTTTCATAGTATTCATAACCTTTACATGGTCTTTTTGCTTTCTGTAATTCCGCTTATTTGCTGGTATCGTAACCTTTGTGTTGTCCTCTATCCATTCCCGGCTTGCTATCGTTGACAGCCTTTTTCTGTCCCCTTTCAATGCCCGGAGAGCGTCTTTCACATCTGCCCGGCTGAAATGGTTGTCCTCGTCCTCGGTAAGGCTCTCTAAATGGTCCAGGAACGCATAGGCGTCTCTCCGTATCTTCTGCTCGGATATGCCACACTTCAAGCCATAAGAGCACAACGCCATAATAGAAAAGTAACGCCCTCCGGCTTTCACTTCCTCGGTTATTTTCCGTTTCCACCACTCATATAAAGCTTCGTTACATACCCACGTACCGCCCTGCTTCTTACTTTTCTGCTTCGGCTCTCCCTGCACGATCCGCTTCTCATACCATTCCGGGTACAGCTCCTTTGCTTCTTCCAGCGTAACGGTACTTTTTCTTCTCGGCTTCTCGTACAACGGAGCAAGGTCTACCTTACAGCTCGGTATGCTGGCTTTTATGTCCTCCAGCGTGTAACGGTTCTCTGACAGCTTATAGGCTTTTACTGGGAAATCTACACCCAGCTTCGACTGACTCCCCACACACCGGAAACCTTGATAAATTCCGGTTATATCCGGGCTGTCCGGACGGATAGAGCTGGTATCATTCCATAGCCGCCGAATAAAGGCTTCTTTCAGCTCCGCAAGCACTTCTTCCCGGTTTCGATACAACTGAACCGGCTCCTGCAAGAAATAGTAAAGATGTACCCCCTTGCCGGAGCTGACAAGATAAGTCGGACGAAGCTGCACACCATTCCCAAACTGCTTCAACAGGTTCTTTAACTGCTGTTTGCCTACATAATCCACGTCCACCACCACCGCAAACAGCTCATGAGCGTTCTCTTTCGTGTGTGACTTTCCGTAAAAACTAATAGGCGGTATCAGCCCAAACCTATCTCCTATGACCTTATCCAGCATTTTCAGACTATCATCAATTACCCACTGCCGGGTTCTTCCTTTGCCAGACGGTCTAATCTGTGTCGCTATAATATTACCTTTTCCGTCCTCCGGCTCTTGCTGGAGACTGCCAGCCGGAAACAACTCCCGATAGAAATCATGAGGACTTACTTCCGGGTATCCCCTCTCCAACATAAGGGCTTCTTTCTCCCGATAAGCAGACTTCCACTCATACCCTCTTTTATCTCTCCTTTTGGTGTATTTTGCCATAGTCTTTTGCACCTCACTCCCTCTCGCCTTGACCGCTAATCTTATCAATGAGTTTTTTTTACCTTTTT
>NZ_QULA01000067.1:1632-5060 GCF_003481595.1 Blautia sp. OM07-19 | reverse complement strand
CTTATTTCTCAGCATTCTTTAAAATGATTAACATTTTGGAATGCTGAGTATAATGCTTCAAATGTTAATGTTTCCATTTGAAGCAGAAAGTATTGCCTATATTGTCTGCAACCACTTTGGTCTGGATACTTCAGAATACTCTTTTACCTATATTGCCAGCTGGTGTGAGAGCAAGGATATGAAAGCACTCCGGGCATCTATGGATACCATCCGGAAAACGTCTGCGGAAGTCATTGAGAATATCGAGACACAGATGCACGAGCTGGAAATGGAAAGACCAATCCGGGATACTTTTCATAAGGAAGATTTAATTCTGCATCTTTCAGGCAGCATGGGTTCCGAGTTTACTTATGATCTGATCGAAAACATGAGCAGGGAACAATTAGAGCAGAATGTGGGTGAATACGTCCGCCTTCTGGAAAGTGGTGAGATAGAGGAAAATGAAAAACCACTGGAAAGTTTTCTGGAAGAAAAAGGTGCTGCCGTCACACCACTGTATGACAGCAGTGGGCACGGAGAGAACTATCCGATTGATTTTTATGATGTGGAATATGATGCTGACACAGGCATTACTTATTTTTCTGACCTTTCTCCGAAAGATCAGGCAGAGATGTTGGTGCAAAAAGCAGAGTTTCCAAGAAATATTTTTTCGGAAAATGAAAAGGCATTTGTAAATGAATATGCAGAAACCTTCCCTGGACAGGTGGAAAGACTGAATGACCTGGTATGGGATATGAGGGAATCTTATGATGAAGCCGGTTCAAAGCTGGTGTATGAAGTGATCCAGGCAGCGAGGGCGAACTTCCCAGCGAAGGAACCGGAAATTGCAGAAGAAACAGCCATGCAGTATGCCCACCGTCTGATTGAAACAGCAGAAGCTGCCAATACGGGAGATTTCACAGATTCCCAGAGAAATCTTATTGTAAATTTTGCATATAAGATGGATAACAAAGATGAAGTGCTTGGACTGGTGAACCGTATGATGACGGCAATCCGCAGACCGGGAAGTGAATATACGAGGAGCCTTATGAATGAAACACAGGCACAGATTGACAATTTTCCGGATGGCATGATCGGTTTTACCGAAATGCACGAGGCAGGAATCCGGTTAGACCATATGCTTCCGCTTACGAAAGACCGGGCATATGAATTGTACCGTGGAGGGGCAGAAATTTATGTGTTACATGGAAATTCCGACAATCCGCAACTGGCAGAATCCACACTTGTAGACACAGAAAATGCAATTCTTGGATATGACGGTATCTTTGGAATCACAGAAACAGAATGGGAAGTGCAGAAAGAAAGAGAAGCCTCTGCTACAAAGCAGGAGGCACTGGAACAGCAGAGTGCAGAAAAGATTGATGAGACACTTCTTCTGCATGGAGAAAGCGGAAGGTTTGCCATTTATCAGATGGATAGTGGAGATGAGCATACTTATCAGTTTATGGGAATGGAATCCGCAAAGAGTCTGGGATATACCATTGACGGAAAGGATTACCGGATGGTTTATGCAGCACCATGGATGCCAACGATCACGTTAGAAAATATATTTGAACGCTTTAACATTGACCGACCAGAAGATTTCCGTGGACATTCATTATCGGTAAGTGATGTGATCGTGATAAACAGGGGTGCAGAGATCACAGCCTATTATGTAGATTCTTTTGGATTTCAGGAACTTCCGGAGTTTGTCCAGCAGAGAAGGAACATGCTGGAACATAATTCCGTCAGGGCATATCCGCCAGTTTATAAAGGAACATTGGAACAGGCAATGGGAGAACGGGATGTAGATGCCTATTTGGATTCCAGAAAGTTAAACCTGGACTGCAAGAAGGCAATCGAAGAAACCATCCGGGAGAATTTTGACGGACTGCACTTAAAGCAGGATGCGGCAAAAGAAGCCGTGGAACGCTTTGGGGAAGAACGTATGAATTTTGTTATGGCAAACACCATCCGTGAACTTTCCCATGATGGAAGATTCTCCAGACAGAACAAAGACTGGGCGGAGCATATCGAAGTCCCGGAAAATATCAGCCGGGGCAGAAATCTGAATCTGGATTATGTGATCGAAAGCCACCCGGCAGTTTTAGATGGGTTTATCGACATGGCAAGAGCTGAGATCCGGATGCAGAGGATAGAACAGGCGATAGGAGAAAACGAAGTGACGATCACGGCAGAGACAAGAGGATATGAAGCAGAAGGACATAACGGGACATGGCATACGGTTGATGAAAAGGAATATGCCGGGGAGAAGTTTTTCTTAATGGAACATGATGAATTTGGTTCCGATGTGGCAGGCATTATCGTAGCAGAAAATGGACAGCTTGTAGCGGAGGACTTATGGAATGGGTTTGATGCAGGAGCATTGGAAGCTGTATTAGAATATTTGCAGGAAAATGGAACAACACTTTATGACTTGCCGGAATTCCCGAAAGATTCTGCTGTAACCCTGCGGAGTGGACAGACACTTACAATCGAAGAAGTACAGGCAGTGCAGAAAGATACCTGGGAAGAAACGATGGAAGGAAAAAATGAATCCGGAACAGATGTCCGATTTAATTTTCATGCAGTCAGTGAGGTGCAGCTGCCGGAAGGCATAAAGTTAAAAATGCCAGAGATTCATTACATTGATAATTTTTATGTGATGGAAGATGTAAATGCAGAGGGTGTAGTAAAAGTAAACCGGTATGAATCACTGGATGAAGCGATGCAGGAATATTTACGTTTGCCAAATCATCAGAAAAAAGTGCTTGGTATCCAGAATACGGAAACAATGCAGGAAAGCATGGATTTTATCCGGTGTGAAAACGGAATAGATCAGCTTACCCATGCATATGAACAGATCGGAGGGTGGCTGAATCCGGAAATATATGAAGCGGTAAATAAAATGGAAAATATACTGGAGTGGAATGAGGTGCAGATTGCATATCAGATTGGAAAACAATACTTTACAATCCAGACCGTAGAAGATGGCTATGATTATACGTTTTACAATGAAGATTATCAGGAGGATGATGGAGGAATCTATGACAATCCGACAATCTATGTGGATGAAGCCGCCAGTGATATTTTAGAAGATAAAGGGTACTCGCTGGAAGATGCAAAAGTAGTGGATTATGAAGATCTGATGGCAGATGTGGAAGAAGTTCAGGAAGAACAGATGCAGCGGGTGCAATTAGAAAAGAACTGCCCGGCAAGTATTTTTGAAGGATTTCGCAGGGAAGAAGCACTGCAAACCTATGAAGGAATTGCAATGCAGTTTACCAGGAGCAAAGGGTATCTGACTATTCAGGCAACAGAAGAAGGATATTCGTTTATTTTTTATGACTCTGACCTGCATGAAATTCAGGGTGGTGATTACGATAATCCAGACGCATCCATTCAGGAAGCAGCTTATGAAATCCTTAAAAGTGAAAGAATGGATGACA
>NZ_QULA01000067.1:0-1622 GCF_003481595.1 Blautia sp. OM07-19 | reverse complement strand
TGAAATCCTTAAAAGTGAAAGAATGGATGACATGGAATGTGTCAAAGTGGATTATAAAGAATTTGAAGAAATGACGATCCAGCACTCTAAGGATTTATTGCAGGAGGGGGAACTTCGTGCGACTTCGGAGATTGGAAGAAATGAACGGGCATTAAATAGCCTGAGCAGGGCAGAAGTTGAAAGAGGTGTCCTGTATCATGCACAGGCAGTATTAGAAGATATGGGAATGGAACAAGAGGTAGAGCTGCTTGCTGCAAGGGTGTATGGTTCCAGAAGCAGACAAGACCTTTACCGGGAAGATTCTGACCTTGATGTGGTTCTTTCCTATAAAGGTGATATTCGAGAAGATAGCTTTTTCAATGCCTTAAATGAATCCGGCATAGCGATGGCAGGAATCCAGGTGGACATTAACCCGATTGCAGAGGAGCGAATCACTCTGGCAGAGTATATAAAAGAATCTGAAAAATATCTTGACCAGCAGGAGATTAAAAAACTTGCCGTGGATCTGGATAATTTTAGCTATGACGTTGATACCTATGAGTATAACGATACGGTTGAAAATAGAGAAGAACAGGTGGAGAAACTCACGGAGGATATTTTGAATAAGAAAACAGAGGCTGTCAAGGACTGGCTGCTTGAGGTATCTGAAGAATCCGATATAGACAGCGATATTATAACTGCCCATTCTTTACTTTCACGTCTGGAGGACGCAGAGAGATTTTCTATCTTTGACAAACAGCCGGAGCAGGAACAGCCAGAAGCCACGATCAGTTTTTATGTCGCAGAGTGCATGGAGTTTCCAGTCATGGGAGAGTACCATAATAACCTCACTTTAGAAGAAGCCATTAAAATATATGAGAGTATCCCAGCAGAGAGACTGCATGGGATTAAAGAAATCGGATTTGATCTGCAAGATGGTGATGAAGATTATTCTGGGGAATATGAGTTGATGAGTGCAGACCGGATACGGCGTGATCTGATAGATATGATTCCACACTATAAAGAAAGCCCTCTGGTGCAGAAAGCAATCACAGATATGGAAAAGTATCTGGATGAAAAGCATGGAAGGGTGCAGGAAACGGAACATGCGGCAGAAACAGTAATAGAAAGTGGAGAGAAACCTTCTGCGATTACGGCAGACAGAAGGGCAGAGCAGGCGGTATCTGTAAGTCAGAGCCAGCCACAAAAAGCGGAACCTGCAAGCAGAGCAAAAGGTGAAGTGAAGAAGTCTGTGCTGCAGTCTTTAAAAGATTTTCAGGCAAGGGCAAAAGCACAGGAGCAGAATAAGACAACGGAAAAATCCAAGACACATAAGAAGGGAGAGGTGGAATTATGATGGATCTGGCGATGAACTTTGATGCGGATGAATGTTTAGTAACCGCAATGTTTGATAAAGGAAACCGAAATGACACAATGGAGGCAATCGACCATATCATTCCTTTTTTGAAAGGCGATGCAGATATGATCGGGCTTGTCTGCAATACCATAAGAAAACTGTTCTGCATGAGTGATGAAGGATATGAGGTTTTTCTTATGGATCTGGAAGAATATAAAATGGAACTGGAAGAGGAGCTTCTTGTATAATTCAAATATAGGGAATTCCGAGAAAGAAGGTTGAGAAA
>NZ_QULA01000066.1:1051-5576 GCF_003481595.1 Blautia sp. OM07-19 | reverse complement strand
AAACACTAAAAAATCCTTGATTTTCAAGGAAAAAAGACTTGACTATATAGGGAGGAAAGAAGTGGATGCAGATTTTCTTTTGATTCACAAAATGAAAAATGGTGATGAAGAAGCTATAGAGGTATTCGTAAAAAAATACTATTCAACTATACGGAATTATTGTCGATTACATACATACACAGACTGTGATGCAGAAGATATTACTCAAGCAACATTTGAACACTTTTTTCGATCATTTAGATCGTATCATCATTTGGGAAAGACTGCTAATTATTTGTATGTGATTGCTCGAAATTTATGTCGGGATAGTTATAAGAAAAAAAGAGATATTGTGATGGAAGCGTTACCAGATAAGGGGGAAAATCCAATTGCTGTAATTGAGAATAAAATAGATATAGAAGAATCAATAAAAAAACTTCCAGAAGATTTGCAGGAAGTAGTTATTCTACATTATTTTCAGGATTTGAAATTAAAAGAAGTAGCAGATATTATTGGCATAGGACTTCCTCTTGTAAAATATAGGATAGGAAAAGCAAAAGAATTGTTGAGTGTTTATCTGGGGGATAAGAAATGATGATGACAGTTGATGAAAAATTGCATGCGTATGCAAAAAATCAGAAGGATAGAAATATAGATGAGAAAAAATTACAACAGACCATTATAAAATCGAAAGAAGCATATTGGGATGGAGAAATCGAAAGAAATATGTCATGGTTAGAATTTTTATATCAGCAAGCTTCGTATATACAGAAGCACTGGTGGTTTGCTCAAGGGGCAGTATTACTAATCCTTTGGATGACAATGTTCTTATCAGACAGTAGTATTTATACAAGGCGCTGCATGGGGATTTTGGCACCGAGTTTTGTAATATTGATACTTCCGGAACTCTGGAAAAATAGAAGCAATGGGGCTATGGAAGTAGAAGGTGCAACATTTTTTTCCATAAAGAATATATATGCCGCACGAATGCTACTCTTCGGCATGGTAGATGTTTGCCTATTGAGTGTGTTTTTGATAACCAGCACTTTTGTGTTACAGATTGCATTTATGGATATCTTAATACAATTTATTTTGCCAATGAATGTGACATGCTGCATATGTTTTCGATTACTTTGCAGTAAAGGAGATGATTATGTATCTTCCACATTATTTTCCTGTCTGATTTGGATCGCTGTTTGGACGCTTGTAGTTCTCAAAGATAGTATTTATGAGCATATATCTACATCAATATGGTGTGGAATGATGATATTATCTGTTTTATATTTGTGTTACAGTATTTGGCGAGTATGGAAATGCAGTGAAAGATATTACGAGAGTAATGGGGCAAGTGTATAAGACTATTATGGTGTCAATTACGAGAAATCACACAACGGTCGTAATCAGAGAAATGTGAGGAATTTGATTATGGAATTAGAATTGAAAAAATTAACAAAAGAATTTCAGGGATTTAAAGCAGTTGATGATATCACGCTGACGATGAGTAATGGAGTTTATGGGCTTCTTGGTGTCAACGGTGCTGGAAAAACAACGCTGATGAGAATGCTCTGCACACTTATTAAACCTACTTCGGGAAGCATATTATGTGATGGAAAAGATATTTTTGCATTGGATGGCGAATATAGGAGAATTCTTGGTTATTTACCTCAAGAATTTGGATTTTATCCGGAGTTTTCGGTTCATGATTATTTAATGTATATTGCGTCAATTAAAGGAATGCGAATAAGTATTGCACGAAAGCGTGTAACAGAACTTCTGCGGCAGGTTGGGTTGGCTAAAATGCAGAATAGAAAAATGAAAAAATTGTCTGGAGGAATGAAACGCCGTGCAGGGATTGCCCAAGCTATGCTAAATAACCCAAAGATTTTGATCCTCGATGAGCCTACTGCAGGTCTGGATCCGAATGAAAGGATACGTTTTCGAAATCTGATCAGTGAATTGTCACAGGATCGTCTCGTGCTATTATCAACACATATTGTGTCGGATATTGAATACATTGCCAACCAGGTGTTATTGATGAAAGATGGAAAGATTAGCCATTCAGGAACACAAGAAGAGATTATTCAGTCAGTACCAGTAAAAGTATGGAGTTGTGTAGTTGCAAATAATGAAGTTGAAATGTGGCAAAAACAGTTTAAAGTCTCAAATATGAAAACACTTTCGGATGGAATAGAATTACGCATTTTGTCTGAAAAATCTCCACACTATAATGCGAAAGAGGAAACGATGACTTTGGAGGACATATTCTTATATTATTTCGGAGAGAAAACAGGTGATGATTATGACGTATTATGAAATAAAAAAAGTTTTTTCAAAAAAAGGAAGTAAGGTTGCGCTGATATTTATTTTTATTGTAATTTCAGTAGTCTTGTCTTTTATCATCGGGGATAATAAATATGTGAATCGTAATGGTGATGCGGAAAGTGGAATATCGGCTATGTTAAAGGTTCGTGAGTTGAAAAAAGAATGGTCAGGAGAACTGACAGAGGATGTGCTTAGAAAAATTATTGAAGAAAATGTCAGGATTTCACAGACACCGGAAGCTAAGTCGAATGATTTTAGACAGAATGATATAGCATATAGTCAAAGACAGGGTTTCATGGATATAAGGGATTTACTAAATTGTGATTATGGAGAGTTTAACGATTATAATTATTATCTGGCAGATTCTCTTTCTCCTGATGAAGCAGTAGATTTTTATTCTAATCGTATCAAAAATTTGAAAAATTGGTTAGAAACTGATGGAAAGGATCAGTTTTCTGAAAAGGAAAAAAGTTATTTAATAAGAGCGTATGAAAAAATGAAAACCCCTTTATATTATGATTATCAAGCGGGATGGAAAAACTTATTTCAATATTCACCCTCAATAATTATGATTTTGACATTGGTATTAGGTTTCCTTTGTGCAGGTATTTTTTCAGGTGAATTTCAGCTGAAAGCGAATGCAGTTTTTTATTCTTCTTATTATGGCAGAAATAAGGCTGTATGGGCAAAAGTGAAAGCAGGAGCAATCATAATAACGGCTATTTACTGGGCGGTTATGTTGTTATACACTATGCTTGTTTTGGGAATTCTTGGTGTAGACGGAGCAAATTGTCCCATACAGTCTAGTATGAGTGGGTGGAAGAGTATTTATAATATCACGAATGCTCAGGAATATATTTTGATAGTTCTTGGTGGATATCTGGGATGTTTATTTATGCAATCTCTAACTATGTTGGTTTCTGCGAAGACAAACTCATCAGTAATAGCGGTAATCGTGCCTTTTATTTTGATTTTTCTTCCATCATTTTTATCAGGAACAAGTCTACCATTATTAAATAAAATTTTGGGACTTCTTCCAGATCAAATGCTTCAAATGAATCAGGTAGTTAAATTTTTTAACTTGTATGAAATCGGAGGAAAAGTGTTTTGCGCAGTTCCTATTTTAATAATATCGTACTCCATTCTGCTATTATTGATTGTTCCAGTTATTTATTTTATATATCGCAGAAAAGAAGTTTATAATTAGATGAAGAAACATCTGTTAGAGGGAGTGAAAACATAGGAAAAATATTATTATTATCGTTTAAAGATAGTGAAGAAGAAATGATAGAGTCTGTTCTTGCTGCTTTGAAAACCGGACGAAATATATATTGTGATGAAAAAAATATAAATCTATTGAAAATACATTATGGAGATATTGTTATTTTATTAGCCACAAGAGAATTATTCCGAAAGCAGAAAAAAATAGATTTGTCTTTTACAGAGTTTGAAATTTTGCATTTATTAATGCGAAGTCCTGGAAGAGTGTTTAGTAAAGAACAAATATATGATATAATCTGGAATGAACCCTATTCGGGTGATTACAATGTTGTTATGCGACATATCTGCAACATTAGAGAAAAGATAGAAGATGATCCTGGTCATCCGTTATATATACAAACGGTGCGCGGTGTAGGATATCGGTTTAATGGGAATTTAGGCAGCGAGTGAAATCGCTGCCTATTATTATGGTTTTACAAAGAAGGGAGTTGGTTATGAGAAGATCTTTGTATTTTAGGAGCATCCTGTTTGAGATATTTGGACAGGTTTTGCTGTATCAATTCCAACTCTTTTATTTCTTGCTTAAAGGAAACGTATTGATTATTTAGTGATTCCTTTCTGGAAATAAGATCTGCAATTTGCTCTTGTAACTTATTGGAATTAAGATGTTTCAGGTCTATACCATTTTCCTGTAAAATATGTTCAGCACCAGCGAAAAGAATAATTTGAGATTCATATTTACGGAAATAACGATCCGGATCTTTGGAACTTTTATAATGGTCATCGTAAATTTTATTTTTCTGATATTGTTTGGCATATTTTAGCATTTCTCGAAGATGACGTATCTGAGACTCGAGAGAAACAACAGAGGTATTTACCTCTTTTTGCTGCATATGTAACAAGGCTATGCGGTCTTCAAGTTCTGAAAAATTATGTAGATTATGTGTGAGCATCTTGTTATATTCAGCAGAGACAATTTTTAAATTTTCCTTATTTGCCCATT
>NZ_QULA01000066.1:0-1041 GCF_003481595.1 Blautia sp. OM07-19 | reverse complement strand
ACAATTTTTAAATTTTCCTTATTTGCCCATTTCTGAAGCCCAATGTTTCCTGCTATATTGGGAGCATTGGTATCTATTAATTTGTTATGAGCAGAAGGAAAAATAGCTTTCTGACGTTTATTTTCAATGCGTTCTTTGATACGTTCTTTAGTAAAATTTTTTCCTAAAGATTTAGCACTTCCACGCACTGGACGGGACATATCGGGAGAACGAAAGGTAATGTATTTTCTGCTGTTTTCGCCAAATTCTGCGTTTTTTATTTCATATCCTTTAGCTTCCATAAATGCAAGAAATTCTGAATAAGTGGAAACGATTCGGATTGTCTGGTTGATATCTTTTCGCAGCTGCGCTTTTTTACTGGATTCAGATTTATTTGCAGCCCATTCATTGTATTTCATTCCTTTTTTACCATCTGGCATAATTGTGGACAGGTTATGTTCCTGGCATAAAGTGTCGCTGAGATTTCGTATTTTCCAGTAATTCTTTTTACAGTCATGGTAATGAGAAAAAGTGATGTTATCTGCAGAACAGAAAATTAAATGGTTATGTACATGACCTTTATCAGTGTGTGTTGTCAGAACATAGGAGTATTTTCCCTCCAGTAAGCGATCCGCAAGTTCTTTGCCAATTTGATGGGCTTCTTCATAGGAAACTTCACCAGGGGAAAATGCCTGAATCAGATGAAATGCCTTATTTGTATTGTGCGGATCTCTGCAGTCATGTGTATGATCCAAAGTGTATTTAAAGTCAAGAACGGCTGTTTCGGGAGAGCAGGCAAAGGAAGAAATATATAGATTCTGGTCAGTTTTATCTGGATTGCAGATGTATTCTATTGCTTTATCAACGGTTGTTTTGATACCATGGATTTTTGTAACTGCCATATTTTTTCCATTAACTCCTTTATATCGTCCAGGTCCTTTGGGTAAACTGTATTGGTACTGTTTATACGATGGGTGATCTGATTCAAATTGCTGCTGATATTGCCCAGCAGGGTATTCATTTTTCGGATATGAGAGTAGTCTACTTCATATACAAATCCAT
>NZ_QULA01000065.1:433-5915 GCF_003481595.1 Blautia sp. OM07-19 | reverse complement strand
ACTCCTGCGCTTTCATCTCGGTAATTGAATTGCCGAGGATTCCCGCTTATTATCCTAAAATTCCTAAATTAGCTCTTTACTTTTATGTATAAATGCAGTATAGTTTCAATATACTTAATATGTAGTATTAATTACTACGTGATTGGTTTTTTATTATTTACCTGTTTTTAACACTGGAGGTGTTTATTATGAAACTTAAATTAAAAGATCCCTGGAGTGCGATCACGCACGGTGTTGCAGGACTTCTGGCGATCGCGGGTGCTGCACCGCTTCTTCTCAAAGCTGCATCCGGTGAGGAAGCACCACTGCATATCGCAGCTCTGGCTGTGTTCATACTTACCATGATCCTTCTTTATACAGCCAGTACCGTTTATCATTCTGTAGACTCTACAGAGAAAGTCAACCGCCGGCTCCGAAAGATGGATCACATGATGATCTTCGTCATGATCGCCGGAAGCTATACTCCTGTCTGCCTCATTGCATTGCATAACCGTATTGGCTATATCCTCTGCGGACTTGTATGGGCTGTTGCAATCCTTGGCATGCTGCTCAAGGGACTCTGGATCACCTGCCCGAAATGGCTGTCCTCCGTTCTCTATATCGGAATGGGCTGGCTCTGTGTACTGGCTTTTGTTCCGATCTTTCACTCCCTCCCGAGAGCAGGTTTCGGATGGCTGCTTGCGGGCGGCATTATTTACACGATCGGCGGTATCATCTATGGTCTGAAACTTCCATTATTTAATTCCAGACACAGGAATTTCGGTTCACATGAGATCTTTCATGTTTTCGTTATGCTTGGAAGTGCCTGCCACTTTATCCTCATGTATTGCTTTATTTCCACCCTGCCATTCTGATGGCAGGGTATTTTTCTGCCTGTTACAGTACTTTCAGAATTCCATCAGGTTTAATTTTTGTTTTCTTGTAAGCTGTTTGATCGCATATTCTCTGCGCATTGCTTCTTCTTTTGTTTCAAAACCTTCATAATAGACCAGTTTTACCGGTCTTTTGCTTCTGGTATACTTCGCTCCGGCTTTTCCCTCATTATGGGCTTTGAGCCGCTTCTGCAGGCAGTTCGTCCATCCTGTATACAGTGTCCCGTCTGCACATTGAACGATATATGTGTAATTCATAAAGTATTTTATCCTCTTTTGTCTCTATAAAAAGCAGCCGATTTAAATTGTATTTCACTTCTATATACATTCAAAAAGCAGGTAGGAGAATATCGACTGCGAATTTTTTACCGCTGATTCCCACCTGCTTTATTATACGTTGTGTTTTATATTTTGTGAATAATTGTAATTATCCCGTTTACGGAAGATAGGCGATCGGATCGATCGGCTTGCCGTCTTTTTTCATTGCAAAATAAAGATTATTTCCTTCTTTGCTGTAATATTTCGTCGGCGCACTGACATAGCCGATCACAGTTCCTTCTGTTACTGTGTCGCCCTCCTCCACACAGAGGTCTTTGAGCTGTCCGTAAACTGCCTGATATCCGCTTCCAAGCTCCATCGTCAGGGTTGTTCCCGTCTGTGCGTCTTCTTCGATCGAATAAACCGTTCCATCTGCTGCTGCGGTCACCGGTGCACCTTCCACTGCCTGAACTGCGATCGCAGGGCTCAGTTTATACTGATCCAGGGTCGGAAAATAAACCGTCTGATCCATATTATAATCCAGAAGGATCGTTCCGTGTACCGGCCATTCCATCAGCGTATCTTCGGAAAAACTAAGTTTCGGAGCACTCAGTGCACTTGCGGAAACATCTGTGACTTTTTCCTGATCCGTCATGGAATCCTCCACCGCATTTGCTGCATTCGCGGTTTCTGTGGTTACTTCATTTGTAAAAACACTGTCTGAAGTTTTTTCTGAACTGTCTGTACTGTCAGTGAGCGTCTGAGTGATTTTTTCTTCTGCTGTATCGTTCTGCCCTGTCGTATCGCTGATCTCCGCGTCAACCAGACTGGTGTCTGCATCCACCATCGGTGTCTCTTCTGTGTCTTCGCTCTGATCTGTCTGCAGTTCTTCCTGAATTTCCTTGTCTGGAGTATAAGTACCGATCTGATAAACTCCAATTCCCGCCGCTGCCAGGACAGCAAGGAGAGCAGTGTTTGCGGCGTACTTTACGATTCTGTTTTTTGTCATATTCCATTCACCTCTGCCAATAATCATTTTTGTATTTATAGCATTCCCGAAATATGACGTATTATTCAACTTTGCACAGAATAAATCATGTTATTGCTGTTCGCTTTCTTCACAGTAAATCGTTTCTGTCATATGTACTTATTTCCATTTCCGGAAAATATTCTTCCAGAATCTCTTCCCACAAACTTCCATCTTTTGCAAGTTCATTTCCGCCATACTGAGAAAAGCCAAGTCCATGACCTTTTCCTCTGCACAGGAAACGAACTTTACTCCCTGTTTTCTGTATGGAAAAATTCGACGATGGAAGTCCCATTCCCAATGCAAACATTTCTCCCTCCAGAATTTTGTCATCAGCCTGAAGACTCAGCACATAGCCTGCAGAATCCCGTTCTTTTATTTCTAATTCTTTTGGCAGCTGCCGCTCCGAAATATATGTACTGCTGAAATAGTCCGGGGAATTTTTGTCTGCACTGCTGTCCACAGATTTCAGATATTGATACTCTGAACTTCCAAACACAGTCTCCCCGTCTCTGGTCGTGCCACCACTGATCTCGTGATATGGAACAAGATCCAGTTTTCCATCCACAAGCAGAACTTTCCCTTCTGTATTTTCCACAGCATCTTCATAAATCTCATCAGATATCCACCATTTCCACTGATTCTTTATACTTTTCCCCATTTCTCTCAACACATCCAACCGATTTTCCTCCTCCGCAAATTTCCTGAAAAGATTACTTCTCGCAATGACCGCCTGTGCTTCCACCGTCTGTAACTCATAATCCGGTGAAATCTGACACGAAAGAACTGCCGTCAGATATACCTCCGAATCTGGTCTGTAATTCAGTAATATCCTCTCACTTCCATTGATCACACTCACCGACAAGTACGGAAGCAGCGCAAACACCAGGATCTTCGACAGATTAAAAACACTTTTTCTTTTCATAATGCTCATCCAGCCAGTGTTTTATCCTAATATATGTCCTTTTTTCATCTTTTATAAATATTTCCGTTCAGTTTTTGACAGCGCATCTTATTCATACTATACTATAGGGCATATCAATAGGACTGCTTACTTATAACAAAAAGGAGGTGCTTTTTTTATGCTTGCAATTTATCTGGCACCAGTCTATATATTACTTAACCTTTATGTACTCCGGTGGAGTTACCTGTGGATCGGAAACTGTCATCATCTATTTCAGTCAACTGTTTTTCGGGTTATTCTGGCGATCGTCTACGTTCTGATCTCCACCACCCCACTGACAGGATTTTTGATAAAAAAACCAGCTTCCCTGCACAGGATCCTCAAAGTCACCAGCAACTATTTTCTTGGGATCTTTATGTATATTCTGATGATCGTGCTGAGTGCGGACATCATAAGACTGATCCTCAAATACGTTTTCCATGCATCCTGGATCCATTCACGTGTTGCGTTTGCGATTGCCGGAGCGATCTGCATCTTTAGTGTTCTGCTGATCAGTATCCGCGGCATCTATCATGCCAAACACATTAATGTAACGCCTTATGAAGTTACTGTTGATAAATCCGCCGGCGAACTCGATTCCCTGAAAATCGTGCTCATCGCCGATACACATTTCGGCTACAATGCCGGTACTATCCATGCAAAAGAGATCGTAAAAAAAATAAACAAACAAAATCCTGATCTTGTCTGCATTGCCGGAGATATTTTTGATAATGAATACGAAGCGATCCACGAGCCCAAAAAGGTCAAAAAAATCCTACGCAAGATCAACTCCCGTTACGGTGTTTATGCCTGTTGGGGAAATCATGATCTGAATGAGCCAATCCTTGCTGGTTTTACTTTTAATCCTGGCAAAGAAGGGGCTGAGAGCCTCAAAGATCCACGCATGAGGGAATTTCTAAAAGACAGCAATATTCAGCTTCTGGAAGATGAAGCCGTCCTGATCGACAACAGTTTCTACGTAGTCGGCCGTAAAGACGCTTCCCTGATAGAAAAAATAGAAGAAAAAAGAAAAACCCCTGCCCAGCTTACCGAGAAGCTGGACAAGGATAAACCAATTATATTTATTGACCATCAGCCAAAAGAACTCCAGGAAATTGCAGATGCAGGTGTTGATCTTGATCTCTGTGGCCACACGCACGATGGACAGACATTCCCGGGAAACATAACGATCAAATTCCTGTGGGAAAATCCCTGTGGCTATCTCCAAAAAGGATCCATGCACAACATCGTCACTTCCGGATCCGGTGTCTGGGGACCAGCCATGCGAGTTGGCACCAACAGTGAGATCTGCACGATCAATGTTACATTCCAGAACTCCTGATCTCAGACTTTATACCGTTTCTCTGCTTTATCCGAAGAAGCAGAGAAACGGTATTTTTATCTGCATTTATTCCTGAAGGATCACATTCTGCATAATCGGCGGAATCCCCTCTAATGCATCCACACTCCTGTCACCCGGACCTCTCATCCAGAAGAAAACCTTCCTTATATAATTATCATGTTCTGACGCAGTTCTGTACATAGAAGAATCTGTTGTATTTCCCGCCGCATTCCGAGCTCCAGGAACATATCCAAGAACTCCCTCACTAAGCCCCACAGCCTGTCCCATTTCTTTTAAAACAGTTGCTTTGACACTCATCACAAGACAAAATACAGCAGCAGCGATCATATGAAAACTCTCTCTTATTTTCTTCATAATGCCCTCCTTAATTCTTCCATGCCAAGAAGCCGGGATTGCGCACGTCCCACTACTACGCATGTACTATAATATATGCGGGCATCAATATAAAAAGAACTTAGGCAATAAAAAAACACTATCGAAATGATAGTGTTCTTAAAAAGTAGTGAGGCATCGGGGATTCGAACCCCGGACAACTTGATTAAAAGTCAAGTGCTCTACCAACTGAGCTAATACCCCATATGCAGTTTTGCATTTACTTTGCACAATGTTGCAGAGTAAATCGCTCAGGCTTTTTCTAACCAGCCGTTCGTTACCTTTACAAGGTAAATGCCCAGAGCCGGAATCGAACCAGCGACACGAGGATTTTCAGTCCTCTGCTCTACCAACTGAGCTATCTGGGCAAAATAGCGGGAACAGGATTTGAACCTGTGACCTTCGGGTTATGAGCCCGACGAGCTTCCAGACTGCTCCACCCCGCGATAATTATGAAATTGAAAGCCGATGATCGGACTCGAACCGATAACCTGCTGATTACAAATCAGCTGCTCTGCCAATTGAGCCACATCGGCTTAGCCAATGATAAGGCTTAATGGGTGGAGAAGGATTCGAACCTTCGAAGGCGGTGCCAACAGATTTACAGTCTGCCCCCTTTGGCCACTCGGGAATCCACCCTTAATGTA
>NZ_QULA01000065.1:0-423 GCF_003481595.1 Blautia sp. OM07-19 | reverse complement strand
CAGTCTGCCCCCTTTGGCCACTCGGGAATCCACCCTTAATGTATATGGGACCTATAGGGCTCGAACCTATGACCCTCTGCTTGTAAGGCAGATGCTCTCCCAGCTGAGCTAAGATCCCACATATTCAATTATCGCACATACCATTCGGTATGTAACGACCCAGATGAGACTCGAACTCACGACCTCCGCCGTGACAGGGCGGCGCTCTAACCAACTGAGCCACTGGGCCTTGCAAATTTCTTTGCTATTAGAAGATTATCACATCTTCAAAACTACATACATGTTGACTAAGCAATTATATCATAACCAAGCTTGTTGGTCAAGCCCTCACCCTATTAGTAGCAGTCAGCTCCATGTGTTACCACACTTCCACCTCTGCCCTATCAACCTCGTCGTCTTCAAGGGGGTTTACTCCTTTCGGAT
>NZ_QULA01000064.1:0-6275 GCF_003481595.1 Blautia sp. OM07-19 | reverse complement strand
TTTTTCTCAACCTTCTTTCTCGGAATTCCCTATATTTGAATTATACAAGAAGCTCCTATTTTACTTAGAAAGTAATCTTCCAAAGTATCGCCTGATACCGAAAGCCCTGTAACAAGAATGTGCGACTCTGCCAGGATAGACGCAACAAGCTCTAAATCATTTAAATAATCATACAATCGAATCGTGCCATCCGGCATGAGTCTAAAGTTATCTGTATGGAGATTATCTTCTAAAACCATCACTGTTTTCTGGACATCTGTAGTTTTTATTGAAATATGACGTTTGCAACGTTCATTTAAATCATGGTCAGAAATTTCCTCTATAATTTTTCCATGGTCAATCAGAATAAATTCTGATGCCGTTTGATACAGTTCTTCCAGAATATGACTGGAAACCAAAATAGTCATTCCATATTCCTTGTTTAAGGATTTTAATAAATTTCTGATTTCTACAATTCCAGCAGGGTCAAGACCATTGATGGGCTCATCTAAAATCAACAACTCTGGCGTGTTTAAAAGCGCAATCGCTATTCCCAATCGCTGACGCATACCTAATGAGAAATTACGAACACTTTTTTTACCTGTATCTTGCAACCCAACCATATCTAACGTTCTTTTAATAATTGATTTGTCTGGTATACCACGTTGGATACGCTGTACTTCCATATTCTGATATGCAGTCATTGCTGGAAATAGTGCAGGGGTTTCAATCATACATCCAATTCGTTTGCGTTGTTTCTGCAATTCTTCTTTACTTGACTTTCCCCATAAAGCAAGTGTGCCGCTTGTAGGAAATGCAAGTCCAGTGACTAATCTTAAAAATGTAGTCTTTCCAGCTCCATTCTGACCAATAAATCCATAAATTTTGCCTTTTTTAATTTGTAAATTTATGTGGTCTAATGCTATTGTCTGTTTATATTCTTTGGTTAAGCCTCGTGCTTCTAAAATAATTGAATTCATACTCCAAACCTCCTTTACTTTAAACATTATAATAAGTAATCATAAAGAATTTCTTAAATATGAAAGATAAGAGCTAAAAAAAGAATAAAGCCAAGGAATTGTTAATCCTTA
The DNA here is from genome assembly GCF_003481595.1 of Blautia sp. OM07-19. Lineage (NCBI taxonomy): Bacteria > Bacillati > Bacillota > Clostridia > Lachnospirales > Lachnospiraceae > Blautia > Blautia sp. OM07-19. The sequence continues at coordinate 5,205 of NZ_QULA01000064.1, read as the reverse complement.
GCTTTATGTAAACGATAGCCAATACCCCAGACAGTATCTATAAATTCTTTATCAGGGCATATAGCTTTTAATTTGTTTCGCAAATTGCTGATATGAACATTCAGAGTATTATCTTCGGTAAAATATTCTGTATTCCAAATACTTTGAAAAAGATTTGATTTTGAAAACACTTTATCTGGATATTTCATCAATAATTCCAAAATTGCAAATTCTTTGGCAGTCAACGACAATTCTACTCCATTTAAAGTTGCTGTATTTTTTTCTAAGTCCAAAGATAAATTGTCATACTGTAAACATTCTGCCGAACCATTTTGAAACTGTATTCTCCGCAGATTACTTTCAATTCTGGCAAGCACCTCTTCCATATCAAAAGGCTTTGTAATATAATCATCTGCACCCAGTCGAAGCAAGTCAATTTTATTTTGTGTAGTTTCTTTTGCTGAGATAATAATAACAGGCATTGTAAATTGTTTACGTATATCAGCTAAAATAATATCACCGCTTCGATAAGGAAGCATAATATCAAGTATAATCAAATCAATTTTTTCTTTGCGTAAGAAATCTAAAACATGAAGTCCATCATATTGACAATGTACAGCATATCCATTTTCTCTTAAAAAGTCAGCAAGAAGCGTATTTATTTCTATATCATCTTCAATAATCACTATTTTCTTCATTATTGTACCCCGTTTCTATAATGTACTTTCTCATTATATATTTTCATGACGATTTTCTCAATACCATTGTACCTCTCAATTATATATGTGACATCATATGAAATACCACAATATTTATTCAAAAAACATTCTATATTTGAACTACTCTTTTCCTTTTTTTATGTAAATTGGCTTATATATAAAGCAATCATTTTTAGAGCAAGTTTCGCAATGTCAGACAAAAACCCCTACGGGATTTTGTCTGCCTTGCAACTTGATGGGGATTTCGTTTCCCCATACCCTCGACCACAACCAAAGATGTGTGTATTGGTTCCCATTTGCATGGTCACAGCGTGATGCTTTTTCATCACTTGCTTTCACAGCTTACTGTGAACTTTCTATTTTTCCTGCGGAACCTTTATACCAGAAAGGAACATTGAATGACACGACCACAAAAAGAAACGGACATGAAACGAGAACACCGGGTAACCATCCGCTTGACAGATACAGAGTTTTCTATCATAGAAAATGCAGCAACACAGGCAGAAATGAGTATTTCAGAATACATGAGAACTCAAACTATGGAAGGAAAGGTAAATGCACGATTTGAAATTGTTGCTGACGTCAATCAGATTAAAAAACTAATCGGTGAGTTTGGTAAGATTGGCAGCAACCTAAATCAGATTGCCCGATATTTTAATCAGGGTGGAATCCTCTCTTCAGAAATGAGAAATGAAATCCGAAAGTCTCTCCGGGATATTTATGAAATGAAATATGAAGTGATGAAAATGGCAGGTGATTTCCGTGGCAGTAATTAAACATATCGCAAGCAAAAACTCTGACTACGGAGAATCGGAACGGTATCTTATCTTCCAACACAACGAGTATACGCAAAAACCGATTCTGGATAAAGAAGGACATATGATGTTGAGAGAAGAATATTATCTGGACGGTCTGAACTGTGATCCATTCTCTTTTGCATCTGAATGTCAGGAGCTGAACAGCTACTACCACAAGAACAAAAACTTCAATGAGATAAAATCCCATCATTATATCATCAGCTTCGACCCGAAAGACAGGGATGAATGTGGATTGACCGGTGAACGTGCCCAGCAACTTGGATTAACTTTTGCAAAGAAAAATTTCCCCGGTCATCAGGCTTTAGTCTGCACTCATACTGATGGTCATAACGAAAGTGGAAATATCCATGTACACATCGTAATCAACAGTCTCCGTAAATATGACATACCACAAGAACCCTATATGGAATTTGACTGTGAAGCAAAAGCCGGATACAAGCACCATCTAAGCACAGCATACCTTATCCATTTAAAACAGGAAGTTATGGATATGTGTAAAAAAGAAGGACTACATCAGGTTGATCTGCTCACTCCTGCTGAAAGAAAAATCACAGAAAAAGAATATTGGGCACAACGCCGGGGACAGGAAAAACTCGATAAGTTAAATCAGAAAATGAAAGAAGATGGAATCACTCCAAAGGGAACTCGTTACCAGACAGAGAAACAATTTCTTCGTGACGCTATTGATGATGCTGCAAGTACCGCCCGATCACCAGAAGAATTTTCAAAAATCCTTGATGAAAAATATCACATTATCTTCAAGATCAGTCGAAACCGGTACAGCTATCTTCACCCTGGCAGAAAAAAATATATCACTGGAAGAAATCTTGGAACCAGATACACAGAAGATTTTCTCTTGAAAACATTTGAGGAAAACACAAAATCCCATAAAGAACAGAAAGAAGAAATTCTGGAACAGCAGACTCCGAATACTTCCACAGATTCGCCAACTGTTCCTTTCTCCGATACTTCTGCTATCCCTGCACCATTCATTTTCATAAAATCAGATCTCCGGCTTGTCATAGATCTGCAAACCTGTATTAAAGCACAGCAGAGCGAAGCCTATGCTCAAAAAGTAAAGCTCACCAATTTAAAGCAGATGGCTCAGACTGTTGCCTACATACAGGAACATGGCTATGATTCTCTTGATGATTTCCATGCAGCACTCGATCAGGCATCAGACCAGACCAGTGCTTCCAGAAAATCTTTAAAAGATACTGAACAGCAACTTAAAGATGTGAATGAGCAGATTCATTTTACCGGACAATATCTGGCATATAAAAATGTGTACGCAGATTATCGCAAAAGCCGAAACAAGGAGAAATTTTATGAAGAACACCAGGCAGAACTTTCCCTGTATGACGCAGCCCTCCGAACACTCAGAGAAAAATCTGGCGGGAATAAATTGCCTTCCATGAAAGCTCTCTATGCTGAAAAGGACCGGCTTGTTGAATTGAAGGAGAGACAGCGTGAAGATTTTTCTAATCACCGGGATTATGAACGGGAACTTCGCACTGTGTCTGCGAATATTGATATGATTCTTAAGAAGAATTACGAGCAACTACATGATAGAAAAGAGCCAAATTTATAGAGACACATTAAAAGGGACAGATTGCTCCTCTGTCCCTAAAAATATATCTCTATTTTTCTAACTGCTTATACCAATCTTCCGGAAACCCTATATGTCTCAATGATATATCATTCTCATATTCTTCTACAATAGCTTTTAATTCTATCAAGACTTTGTTGATCCATTCTTTTTTGTCTGGATATAATAATTTTAATACAAGTATTTGTGAAAACAATTTTCTGTTTGGTGACATTTCTAATTCCCTTGGCATTTTGGGTAATGCGGGAAATGACCAATAATACAGCCTTGAATAATGTGCGCAACGGTTTCTTAAATCAGTGATGCAACGTAACCAGCTTTTTAAACAGGCCACTGATGTACCATATAATTCTTTTGCTAAATATTTCTGGTCACCAGACTGCAAATCTGCATAAAAGTAGGACAACATTCCCATTGAAAAAAATTCAACAATAACCCATATAGGAAAATTTCCGCCATACTTTTCTTTATGGTGCTGAACTACTGATGTACTTTTATTTTCCTCTATACATACATTTAACAGTTTCACAAACTTTTCATGATTGTGCCTGTCATTGTAAATAGCCCCATCCATATATCCTAAAGCCCCATGAACATGTCCACTGTAATAGGCTAATTGCGTTCTTAAATATAATTCAACTTTTTCTATATAATTAAATAATACACCACGCAATCTACTGTCAAATTCATAGATTCTTTGAATTCTGTGAAAGTTTATATTTGAAAAATACGTCCCATCCTTTTTTCTAAACGGAAGGAAATAAGCAGATAATCTATAATAATTCGCCTGTTTTAAAAATCTGATACATTCTGTATCATTATCTATAATAAAACCCTTTTCTTTAATAATTTCAACTTGTTGAGCAAAGGTTTTCGGTTGTTTCATTACCTGTACAGTTGCTTCATTATTTTTCAACTTTTCATTTTTAATTTCACTTGTATTCACCATTATTTCTCCAAAAATAAAAATGTCTCCCCATGGGACACATCACTTGCGTGAGAGGTGCGGGGAGTCCTGTTAATGTTATGATATGATATTCGAGAGAAAAAATCAACCATTTTTTTATATTACCCTCAAAAATTCTGGCAAGACTTTTTTACTTCTTCTTCCTTTCCATTTCTTCTTCCATCGCCTTCTGTTGTTGTGGCTGTCCTTTGCCTTGACTGGCTATCTTCTTCTGATGATTGCGGAGCCGTTTCAGTACCGATCTCCGTGGAGCGTTCTTATCCTTTTTCTTTGGAGTGTTGTTCATCAGTCCGTCAATCATATTGTAATTGGCTTCTTCTGCCATCTCTGCACTGCGAAGATATTCTCCATTATCCATGACCTTCTGCCAGTTTGCCAGCTCTGGTTTCTTCTTTTGTGTTTCTCCGGATTGTAATTGTTCGGTCTGGGATTGTACCTGCATTTCCTGTTGTTTCTTTTGTTCCTGTGCCTGCTCTGCCTGTTGCTGCATGAAGTTCTGGATGTTCCGTCTGGCTTCTTCATCAAAGCCATTGTAACAGTCATTCATAACTACGGCACCTTCTTCACTAAGAATCACATAGGCTGCTCTTGTCCCATACTCCTCATGTTCCATCAGAAACCATTTCTTTTCGTTCATCAGGATATAATCCTGTGCAAGCCATGTCCCTTTCTTTCCTTCGATTTCATATCCGGTCGTATCAATGGAGAGTCTGGTATCGGAAGAACTTTTGATTGTGAGAAATTCCGGAATGATGATAAAACCATCTTTGTTGACATAGTAAGCTGTGGTTTTTCCATCGTCGGTGATGACGATCACATCACTGCAACCAATGGAATGACCTCTGAAGTTCTTCGGTCGCTGTTTCTGTAAACGGAGTTTAATGTCAGCCGGAGTTTCCCCCGGCTGGATTCTTCCAATATACACCTGCTGATAGTTTTCTATCTGGACTGTTCTTCCTTCGCCTTTCAGTTTCTCGTAAGAACGGAAACGGACATCCCGGTACTCTGGGGTATCTTTTACCTGATATACTGCACACTGACTTGTACTCATTCTTCTTCCTCCCTATATAGTCAAGTCTTTTTTCCTTGAAAATCAAGGATTTTTTAGTGTTT
>NZ_QULA01000063.1:0-6336 GCF_003481595.1 Blautia sp. OM07-19 | reverse complement strand
GCGGAACCGCATGTCCGGTGGTGTGAGAGGTCGGCGGCAAAAGCCGTCTCCTACTCGATTATTTCATCAGGTTGAAGCCAGGCGGATTAAATGCTATAATTATCAGATAACAGGCAATTGAAATAAAATATTTTTTACAAAAATAAAAAGTTGATAGCATGTCTGACAGGTATGGCAATGATGGCAGGAATTCTCAGTGGATGTGGAGGCAGTATCGGTAAGTCATCCGAACCGGTTACGCTCACTGTGTGGACATACTATAACGGCGAACAGCTTGATGCGTTTAATGCGCTTGTAGATTCTTTTAATGACACAGTCGGCAAGGAAAAGGGAATCGTAGTTGAGAGTTCCAGTCAGGGAAGTGTTAATGACCTGGAAACAAATGTTATGGCAGCAGCAGAGGAAAAAGTAGGTGCTTCCGATATGCCGGCTATTTTTTCTGCATATGCGGACACAGCTTATAAACTGGATGAGATGGGCAAAGTCGTCGACCTCAGTGAGTATCTGACAGAGGATGAACAGACAGACGAGCCAAACGATGGCAAGGCATTGTTCGGCTGTGATGCGATGGCAAACTACATGCTGGTAGGAGCAAAGCAGCTTGGAGGAAGCCTGTTCGAAGTCAAAGACGGCAAGATGGGCCTGAATTTTGATAAGGATATTGTTCGGAAACTTATGACAGATAGTTTTTATGTACATAATTCTCCTTGTTTTCCATATAATAACCATACAGCACGGAATATGGAAAAACAACAGGAGGAACATAACCTATATGAAAGCTACAGGAATCGTCCGCCGCATCGATGACCTTGGAAGAGTTGTGATTCCAAAAGAGATTCGGCGCACACTGAGGATCAAGGAGGGAACCCCGCTGGAGATTTTTACAGACAGAGAAGGCGAGGTTATCCTCAAGAAATATTCTCCGATCGGAGAGCTGAGTATTTTTGCAAAGGAATATGTGGAGGCTCTGGCACAGACGACAGGTATGATGGCATGCATCACAGATCATGACCAGGTGGTGGCAGCTTCAGGACACGGCAGCCGTGAATACGAGGGCAAGGGAATCAGCCGTGAGCTGGACCGGGTTATCGCAGAACGGGAAATGAAGTGCTACTACGGAGAAGAAAAAGGCAAGATAGCACTGGTCGAAAATCAGAAAGAAAATAAAGCAGGTCTGATCATACAGCCGATCATCTGTGCAGGAGACGCGATCGGTTCGGTTGCACTTGTCGGAAAAAGTAACGGGGAAAGACCGGGAAATTCGGAGAAGATGCTGGTACAGACGGCAGCAGGATTTCTTGGACGGCAGATGGAACAATAAAAATACCGGAGATTCTTTGAGTGAAAAAAGAATCTCCGGTGTTTCTGTTTTTATCAGCACTTCTCAGCAATTTCATAGATCAGGCGTTCAGTATCCTCCCATCCAAGACACGGATCGGTGATAGAGCATCCAGGGGTCATGTGGTCGCTGATGTCCTGGCGTCCTTCGAGCAGGTAGCTCTCGATCATGACACCTTTGACAAGTTTGTGAAGTTCCGGATTGCAGTTGCGGCTGTGGAGAACTTCGTTTACGATACGGATCTGCTCCTTGTATTTCTTGTTGGAGTTAGAATGGTTGGCATCAATGATGACAGCCGGGTTCTTGAGATCCTTCTGGCTGTACAGGTTGTAGAGTCGGATCAGATCTTCATAATGATAGTTCGGAATTGCCTGTCCATACTGGTTGACACCTCCACGGAGGATGGTGTGGGCCAGGTCGTTACCGGATGTCTCAACATCACATCCACGATAAATGAAATGATGCGGATGCTGTGCAGCAGTGACGGAATTAAGCATAACGGAGAGGTCGCCGCTGGTCGGGTTCTTCATGCCGACCGGGATATCCATTCCGCTGGCGGTAAGGCGGTGCTGCTGGTTTTCAACAGAGCGTGCGCCGACAGCCTCGTAAGAGAGGATATCGTCGAGGTAACTTCTGTTTTCCGGGTAAAGCATTTCATCGGCAGATGAAAGTCCTGTTTCCTGCATAACGCGCATGTGCATCTTACGGATCGCGATGATGCCGGCAAGAAGGTCAGGAGCTTTGTCCGGATCCGGCTGATGGAGCATTCCTTTGTATCCATCTCCGGTAGTACGCGGTTTGTTGGTGTAAACACGCGGGATGATCATTAACTTATCAGAAACTTTGTCAGCGACTTTCTTGAGGCGGTTGACGTATTCGCAGACAGTATCCTCGTTGTCAGCAGAGCAAGGACCTACAAGTACAACAAATTTATCAGATTCACCGGTAAAGATACGGCGGATCTCTTCGTCACGAGCCTGTTTGACTGCTTTTAATTCATCGCTGAGCGGGTATTCGTTTTTCAGGACTTCCGGAAGTGGAAGTTCATGATTGATCTTCATAGACATGATGTATTTCCTCCAGTGTATAGATGGCACCTTTATATATGTGAAAGGTGTTTTTTCAATCTAACACAGTATAACATGTCATAAAGAAAAAATCTAGCAAATTAATGCGTTAAACTGTAAAAGTATCAATTTGTCGAATTTAAGAGTATTTTTGCAAGAAAAAGCCAGGGGGACATATTTAGAGCTACAAACTCCGTCCCCCTGGTCACTCAATCGAGTGCTTTCTCGCTCATTTCTTCGAGTAGGTTTTTCTTGATGTCATATAATTTCTGAGAAAGATCTACATATACTTTCTGAGGATTTACCAGTCGGCGGGATTCATCCCAGAGGGTGTTCTGTTCTTTCTTGCAGTATTCGCGAAGTTCCATAACTTCCGGTGAAGTGTAGACACGTTTGCCCTCGCGGATTACCGGAACCAGAAGTTCACGAAGCTCATAAGTGCCGCCAAGAACCTTGGTCTTCTTCCAGGTGTCAGATGGGTCGAAGATGATCATGGTTTCTTCCGGATCAAAAACTTCGTCTGCCATACAGATGAGGTCTGCCTTGATCTTACCGGTGGATTTGCTGTAGATACGGTAAACGGTTTTGTTGCCCGGGTTGGTGACTTTCTCTGTGTTCTCGGAAAGCTTGATCTTTGGTGTGAAGGTGGAGCTTCCTGCGTCCTTGACTGCGGCAAGTTTGTATACACCGCCGAAAGCCGGGTTGTCACTGCTGGTGATCAGGTTGGTTCCTACACCCCAGGAGTTGATCTTGGCATCTTGTGTCTTGAGGCTGTCGATCAGGTACTCATCCAGATCGCTGGAAGCGGAAATCGTCGCATCGTCAAATCCGGCAGCAGCCAGCATCTTGTAGGCTTCTTTGGAAAGGTATGCGAGGTCACCGCTGTCGATACGGATTCCATAGTGTGTCAGTTTGATTCCTTCTTCACGCATTTCCTCGAAAACGCGGATTGCATTCGGAACACCGGATTTGAGTACATCGTAGGTGTCGACCAGAAGTGTACAGGAATTCGGGTACATCTTGGCGTAAGTCTTGAATGCAGTGTATTCATCCGGGAAGCTCATGATCCAGCTGTGGGCGTGTGTACCAAGTACAGGAACATTGAACATCTGACCGGTCAGAACATTGGAAGTTCCGGCACATCCGCCGATCACTGCGGCACGTGCACCATAGATACCTGCGTCTGGTCCCTGTGCACGGCGAAGACCAAATTCCATGATCCCGTCACCGCGTGCCGCATAGCAGACACGAGCCGCTTTGGTAGCGATAAGACTCTGGTGGTTGATGATATTGAGGATTGCAGTCTCGACAAGCTGTGCTTCCATGATCGGAGCGATAACCTTGACAAGTGGCTCTCGCGGGAATACGACAGTTCCTTCCGGAATTGCGTAGATATCTCCGGTAAAACGGAAAGTGCTCAGATATTCCAGGAAATCTTCTTCAAAAATATTAAGACTTCTGAGGTAATCAATATCTTCTGTTTCAAAGTGAAGATTCTCGATATACTCGATCATCTGTTCCAGACCTGCTGTGATCGCGAAGCTTCCCCCGCATGGATTGACACGATAGAACATGTCGAAGATAACAGTCTGGTTGGTTGGGTTTTTGAAATAACCCTGCATCATCGTTAATTCATATAAATCTGTGAGCAGGGTCAGGTTGGTTGCTCTCATCCAGTTTCTCCTTTATTAAGCGAATAGATCACAGATGCCGGCTTGTAAAGGCATCCTGTATCAAAATGTAAAACCATTATAGCATTATTTTACACGATCAGCACTAATATTTTACATAAACCACCAATTATTTGCCGACAAAAGGAACGTTAAATTGACATAAGATATGCAATACTTTATTATTAAGATAAAGGCAGTATACAATTAGCTGCCATTGGGAAAGCGGGGGATTTACATTATGGATAATATTTTTATGGCGGACAGAAAGCCGATCCAGTTCGAGGAATATCTGAAATATGATGAGAACAGCAGGGGAAATCTGGGAGAGGAATTACCGGTTCGCGTATATCGTTTACTGGAATATTCTCTCAAGGAAGAACTGCTCAGAAGATACGGCAAGGATGAGCAGGTAGAAGTATTCCGCAGCGCCGGACGTATGGCAGGAGAATATTTTGCAAAAAATATGCTTAATCTGGATCAGCCGATGGATCAGTTTGTAAGTGAACTTCAGAACAAGATGAAAGAGCTTAAGATGGGTGTTCTGAGAATTGAGGATGTAGATGAGGAGAGCGGCAAGATCATCCTTACAGTAGCAGAGGACGCGGACTGTTCCGGACTTCCTGTGCTTGGAGAGACTGTCTGCAATTATGACGAGGGATTTATCGCCGGAATCTTGTCTGTATATTCCGGCAAACAGTATACAGCGATCGAGGTAGACTGCTGGGCTACAGGAGATAGAGTATGCCGTTTTCATGCTAATGTAGAAGAATAGTATTTAGCTAACAGGTAGTATCCCGCGAGGTGTTTGGGCATATTTTTGCCAAAATCCCGAGACATACAAGTCAAAATGCGTTGTCGCTTACATAGTTCCATTCTGCAAAGCGTGTGGTCATGAAATGCCGATAATGAATGGAACCAGGAGAATTTTTTTATGGAAGAAAAAAACTGTAAGTTATTGTTTGAGTATTTAAGAGATATATTGTATGATCCGAAAGTAAAGACGCTGGATGTAAATGAACTGGATGAGCCTTACCAGAAACTGGGACTTGGTCTGAATTATCTGGAAAGGGCAGTCAAGGAAATGAAGGCTTACTCTGCGGCATTGTCAAAGGGGGATCTTTCGGGTTTTACACCTTCCAGAGAAAATTTTCTGTGTGAAAACCTCAAAAATATCCACGCAAATCTGAATCACCTCACCTGGCAGGCAAAGCAGGTTGCCAAGGGAGATTATTCCCAGACCGTGTCATATCTTGGCGAATTCTCAGAGGCTTTTAATACGATGACGAAACAGCTCCGTGAGAGAGAAATGATCCTGGAGCGCAAAGCCGAGACTGAGAAACGTCATGCAGAGATGGCAGAGAGCTACAATCAGCTTCTGATGGAACTGATCGCCCGAAGCGAGGAGGAGATCCTCGTGACGAGTCTGGACGGGCAGGAAGTATTTTACTGCAACCGCGCGGTTGATGTGAAGAAGCGGGGAATCTATCGGATCTGTATGGAACAGACGGCAAGGATCGCTGACGGAGAGCATGGTCAGCAGGAGTCTTATGAGTGGGACTGGGAAGCTGAGGATTCCGAGGACAGATTTTACCGGATCACGACAGGTATGATGAAGTGGCAGGGCAGGAAGGCCTATACACATATCATTCAGGAAGTGACTGAGACAAGGCGGCGGGAAGAACAGCTCAAGGTTGAGGCTTATCACGACAAACTGACCGGAGGCGGCAACAGATTTTTCTTCCAGGAAAAAGCCGATGAACTTCTGGCGACGGGTGAGAGACTGATCTTCTGTTACTGTGACCTTGACCATCTGAAATATGTCAATGATACATTTGGGCACTCTGAGGGAGACTGGTATATCCGGCATTTTGCAGAGACGGTGCAGGATTATATCCGTAAAGGAGATGTTTTTGCCAGAATCGGTGGAGACGAGTTCTGCATTATCCTGAGAAACTGTCCGGTAAGCATTGTAAGGGACAAAGTACACAGGGTGCAGCACGAGTTCAGCAGTGACTGTGGCAAGCCGTATGCGATGAGTTTCAGCTGTGGGATCGTGGAAGTGCCGAAGGCACATGAGGAAACTTCTCCGGAAACAATTCTGGAGGAAGCAGACCGGATCATGTACCAGCAGAAACGGGAGCATAAGAAAATTTATCAGGAAGAAATGGGAAGTACACCCGAAAAAGGCTGATTTTATGCAATGTCATTAACTTAAAAGCAGAAGATATTTATTCCTAAAAGGATTAGATATCTTCTG
>NZ_QULA01000062.1:0-6479 GCF_003481595.1 Blautia sp. OM07-19 | reverse complement strand
TAGTATAACATGGGAACATATAAATATCTATGATTACTTATGGGGCAAGTTAAGTACTATGACAAGGAGGGACTTTTTCCGGATATGATGCGCGTCTCCGGGATCCGCAAATTCAGCGACCGCGAACTGGAGACTCTGCGTGTCATCGAATGCCTCAAAAAATCCGGCATGGAGATCAAGGACATCCGCCAGTTTATCGAATGGTGCGCCATGGGAAAGGAAACTTACCCACAGCGCCGTGCCATGTTTCAGCGTCAGCGTCAGAATATCGAGGCAGAAATTGAGCGTATGAACCAGGCACTTGATATGCTGAAATACAAATGCTGGTTTTATGACCAGGTAATGAAAGGTGTCAGCGAAGATCAGCTTCATGCGATGATCCCGGATTCTATGCCGGAAGAGATCCAGGTAGCCTACGCTCACGCCCACGAAACAAAATCCGCATAAAATTTTTATTCATAAGCAGCACAAAAGCCATACTCCGGGATCATGGCAGTAATCCTTCGGTATGGCTTTTGTTATGGCAAAATTTTGATTTACTTATATGTGTCTGAACATTTAATTCTAAGGAATTATTTGATAAAGCTTACGTGCTTACAGATTTCTTCTACTGCTTTATCTTTTCTCTGGTTGAAGATCACTTTGTTCTCTTCGAAGAGGTTACGTCCTTCTGTGTCGATGGATACGATCAGAGGTCCGAATTCTTTGACACGGCAGTGCCATAATGTCTCAGGCATTCCGAGGTCTCTCCACTGAGCATCTACGATCTCTTCTACTTCTGTTGCTGCTACAACTGCGTTTCCAGCCGGGAATACACAGTGGATTGCACCGAATTCTTTGCATGCACGCTCTGTATTTTCTTTCATACCACCTTTACCGATGATAACACGAACGCCTGTCTCTCTTACAAATTCGTATTCGAATTTTTCCATACGCATACTGGTTGTCGGTCCTACAGATACCATTTCGAACTTGTCATTTTCCAGTGGACGGATGATCGGGCCAGCGTGGAAAATTGCTGCGTCTCTTACGTTTACAGGAAGTTCACGGCCTTCTTCAACGAGACGTCTGTGAGCAACGTCACGACAGGTTGTCATGCTTCCGTTTAAGTATACGATATCTCCTGCATGGATATCCTTCAGATCTTCTGCTGAGATCGGTGTTGTTAAAATTTTCTTTCCATCTTTCATTTCCAACATTATAAAGTCACCCCCGAATGTGTTGTGATTGTGTAGTTAAGGTCTTTATCAAAGATAATATGTCCACGTCTGTGGGACCAGCATCCAACGTTTACGGCTACACCGATGGTGGATGGATGTCTTGCTGTGTTTTCGATGTGAACACCCATTACGGAATATTTACCGCCCATACCCTGAGGTCCAAGGCCGATCGCATTGATACCGTCTTCGAGCAGTTTTTCCATGGATGCAGCACGCTCGTTTTCGTTGTGGCTTCCAAGCGGTCTCATAAGAGCTTTCTTGGAAAGCAGTGCAGCTGTTTCTACGGATGTTGCAACACCAACACCTACAAGGAGTGGCGGACAAGCATTTAAGCCATAAGATGTCATGACATCCATAACGAATTTTGTTACACCTTCGTAGCCTTCACCTGGCATCAGGACCATAGCTTTTCCCGGAAGAGTACATCCGCCGCCGGCCATGTATGTGTAGATCTCGCATTTGTCGCTGTCCGGAACGATATCCCAAAATACGGTAGGAGTTCCTTTTCCAACGTTTTTGCCTGTGTTGTACTCGTCAAATGTTTCTACACTGTTATGACGAAGTGGTGCTTCGAAAGTAGCTTTGACAACTGCTTCTTTGAGGAGTGCTTCCAGTTCTCCGATGAGCGGGAAGTTTGTTCCACATTTTACCCAGAACTGTAATACACCTGTATCCTGGCAGCTTGGTCTGTTGAGTTCTTTTGCCAGAACCTGGTTTCTCTGCATGGTCTGGTAGATTACTTTAGACAGCGGGCTGTCTTCTTTCTCTGCAAGTTCGTTGATCTTTGCCTTGATGTCGTCCGGCAGCACTTTACCAATATAGGAAACAAAGTTTGCCATATAAGTGGTAAGCTGCTCTACCTGTTCTTTCTTACCCATTTGTTTGTCCTCCTGGTTATTATAATTTTAAAGTTAATAATTGAGTTTGAGTTTATTTATCAAATTCCTTTCGTGTTTCTCATTCTCACGGAAAGAATGGGAAAGCGATCGGAAGAATGATCATACTTACTACAGTTGCGATGATGATGAGCGGGAATCCAGATTTTACATAATCCATGAACTTGTATCCGCCGGCACCTACTACCATTGTGTTTGCTGGCATTCCGATCGGTGTTGCGTATGCGCAGGAACCGCCGATCACACATGCCATCAGTACTGCTCTCGGGTCAGCTCCCATTCCCTGTGCGATTGACAGGCAGATTGGAACCATAAGAGCGGTTGTTGCTGTGTTTGACATAAAGTTTGTCAGGATACAGCAGAGAATGAATACTACAAATGTCAGTACATATGGAGATGGATTTTCACCAAGTGCTCCGATTACTTTGTTGGCGATCAGTTCACCGGCTCCTGTTTCCTGCAGTGCAGCTGCAAGAGAAAGTGTACCGCCAAAAAGGAAGATCGTCTTGAGATCGATGGATTTGAGTGCATCTTTCTCAGAGATAACTCCTGTGAGGATCAGAAGCAGTGCTCCGATTCCACCGGAAATACATAATTTAATGCCAATTTTGTCTTCAAAGATCATTGCCAGCAGTGTCAGGATCAGGATGATCAGGGATAACCACTGTTTCCATACCGGAACGTTGCTGAAATCTTTTTCTGTATCGAATGCTCCCTCATCTTTAACATCGTGATTTGGAAGAAGTCTGTAACCGATGGTTGCGTAAAACAGGATTCCTACGATCAGGATCGGAAGACCTACGATCGCATACTCGAAAAATCCGAATTTCATTCCAATTTCCTGAAGTGCACTCTGTGCGATCAGATTTCCTGGTGCTCCGATCAGAGAAAGGTTACCGCCCATAGCTGCTGCGAATACCAGCGGCATCAGAAGACGGGATCTCTTGTATCCGGATTTTGCAGCGATACCGATCACTACCGGGATCAGAACTGCAGCTGTACCTGTGTTGGATAAAACACCACTCATAAAACCTACGATCACCATGATCGCAACGATCAGCATTCTTTCTGATTTTGCGAATCTTGTTACAATACTTCCGATCTTGTTTGCCATGCCTGTTTCAAATAATGCCCCACCTACGATGAACATGGATACAAACAAGATGACATTACTGTCGATAAATCCTGCAAAAGCTGTCTTGACATCCAGGACTCCGGTTACGACAAGACCGATACAGACGATCATGGATGTAACTCCCAGCGGAATCCTCTCAAATACGAACATGATTACCGCAAACAGGAGAAACAGCAGTGTAATTGTTGATGGACTCATTGCCACACCCTCCTACTTTTTCGTTATGTAATTTTTCAGTAATCGTTTGGCCGATTCATTACTGTTTTGTTATGAGCTTATTATATACAAGGGTTTCAGGATTGTACATTTATTAAAACATATGGTACTATAAGTTTTTCCTATTGAAAAATTCATCTCAATAAACGTTTCTTTATCTTTTCATTGCGAATCTTTTTTTCTCATGCTATTATGAATTTTAATAAAACTACAGATACAAGGGGGAATTTCAGCATGAAATTAACTCAGTTAGAATACTTTTGTGTGGCGGCCAGGTATCACAATATTACCAAAGCCGCCAAAGAGCTTTTTGTGACTCAGCCTTCGATTTCCAATGCGATCAAAGCACTGGAGGAGGAATTTGGTGTGAATCTTTTTTTCCGGAATAATAATAAGCTCACCCTCACACCGGAAGGCGAGCTCTTTTATAAGAGTGCAGAAGGACTTCTTGCGCATGCAGATTCTGTCGAGATGGAATTTCATGAATTAAGGAAAAAAATCACACCGATCCGCATCGGGATCCCGCCTATGCTGGGGACGATCTATCTGCCTGAATTGTATTTATCCCTGAAAGAAAATTTCCCGGAAGTCGATTTCCGGCTTTTTGAGTTTGGTTCTATCAAAGCGTGTGACCTTGTTTTGGAGGAAAAACTGGATATCGCGATCGTCAATGCGGAACAGCCTGCAATTGACAAATGTAATTCTCGCATTATTGATACAGAGGATCTTTATTTCTGTGTTGCACCAGATCATCCTCTTGCCGAACAGAAGACAATTCTTCTCACTATGCTCGCAAACGAACCTCTGATTCTCTTTAACACAGATTCTGTGCAGGTCATGACACTGACCCGGCAGTTCAAAGCAGTCGGTGTAACCCCGCGTGTTATCCTAAACACCAGCCAGATCACGACACTCATCAATATGGTCAAATCCGGTCATGTAGGAACCTTCCTGTATCGTTCTATTGTGGAAGCACATCCAGATATTGTCGGGATCCCGGTCATGCCATCGATTGAGCAGCGTATCGGTGTCATCTGGAAAAAAGGCAAATACCAGAACACCACTGCTGAAAAAGTGATCAAATACATAGAGAACTTCTGAATTTTTCCATAAAAAAAGATAGCCGAACTATTTATTGTCAGCTATCTTTTTTTATTGCTATTTCCAGGCTCCGGTCTCATCTTCGATTCCGAATTCTTTCGGATCGAAGGCTGGATCTTTGCCTTCTTTCTTTTGTTTCTCATAATCTTTAAGAAGTGCGACGGCTTTTGGTGCGAGAAGTGCAATCGCAATGATGTTTGCCCATGCCATCAGGCCATAGCCGATATCGCCCATCGCCCATACTGCATCCGCATTTACAATGGCTCCCATGAATGATGCCGCAAGAAAAACTGCCCGTGCGATTGCAATGGCTTTCTTGCTGTTGCCGGTAAGATAACGGATATTGGACTCTGCCTGGTAACAGTATCCTGTCATGGACGTAAATACAAACAGTACAATGATAATTGCCAGTACCTTACCGCTCCACGTTCCAAACGTGCTCATCAGCGCATACTGTGTCCATTTGATTCCGGCTTCGATGCCGCCGGTCTGGCTCATTAGAAGATTTCCTGCACCATCGGTGACATCAAAGGTTCCTGTCAGAAGAACGATCAGTGCAGTTGAAGTTCCGATAAATAAAGTATCTACATAGATAGAAAATGACTGGATCAGTCCCTGTTTCACCGGATGGGAACATTCTGCCGCTGCGGACACGATCGCACCGCATCCCATTCCGGCTTCATTTGAGTAAATTCCTCGTTTGACACCCCAGGAAACAGCAGATCCGAGAATACCGCCAAGTACTGCATGTACACCAAACGCAGACTGCACGATCATCAGAAGGATCCCCGGAAGTTTGGTGATATTCAGTCCGACAATGATCAGCGCTGCCAGAATATAGATCGCGCACATTGCCGGTGCCAGCATTTCTGCGATATGTGCAATACGTTTGATACTTCCATATACTACGATTCCAAGTACGATACAGCAGATCGCGCCCACAAGGATCTTATTTACAGAAAAAGCTTCCTCAAACACAGTTACCAGTGAGTTAATCTGCACACCCGGCATGAGGAATCCAGGTCCCAGAAAGGCAACTACTGCAAACACGACCGCATATGGTTTGCACTTCAGGCCTTTTTCTATGTAATATGCCGGGCCGCCGGTGAATTCTCCGTCAGGACTCTTGACTTTGTATGCCTGGGCAAGTGCCGATTCAACAAAGGCAGACGCTGCTCCGATCACAGCGATCATCCACATCCAGAAAACAGATCCCGGTCCGCCATAAAAGATCGCAGAAGCGACGCCGGCAATATTTCCCATACCTACGCGGGCACCTACTGTTGTAGCAAATGCCTGAAATGGAGTGATTCCGCTCTCACTCTCTTCTTTGGATGTCAGAAGTTTGACCATTTCTTTCACTAAGCGGATCTGTGGAAATTTAAGACGCAGTGACAGATAAAGTCCAACCCCAAGACACAAAACAACCAATACCATGCTCCAGACCATCGCATCCATCTGGTTTACAAACATTGAAAATTTCTCCATAAGCCCCTCTTTCCTAATACTATACTTTAATACTACTATATTACGCTAAATCGTGAAAAAGCGCAACGAAATATTGATATTATCTATGTTTTACTTTCTTTTTTTCTATATTTCTCCCGATATCTCATTTTTTCACAAAAAAAGAACAAAGAAGTTCTATTTAAAACTTCTTTGTTCTTCTTAAATAGCAGGGGATGAGAGAATCGAACTCCCACCAAAGGTTTTGGAGACCCCTATCATACCATTTGACCAATCCCCTAGAAAATTTATCGTACCTACAAAACTACATACATGTTGACTAAGCAATCGAATTTTAACCATGCTTCCGTTCGATAGCGGTCACCTCATGACCTTTCTCGAACTAGTTGGTCAAGCCCTCACCCTATTAGTAGCAGTCAGCTCCATGTGTTACCACACTTCCAC
>NZ_QULA01000061.1:0-6508 GCF_003481595.1 Blautia sp. OM07-19 | reverse complement strand
TTTCATGAATTACGTAGTTCCCCAGTGGCAGGAAGCATGGTTGTCCGGATGAGCCGGAACCCCAGAGAGCATATCCCATCAAGAAATATAAAAATGGGTCAAGTTAAGGCTTTAGCTGTGGGGAGTGTCAAGCCATAATATAAAAGAATGTATTCTAATAAAAGTTAATTTACAAGGAGTTATAACAAATGCAGTTACAAAACGGAAGACCAGAAAATACAGATGGCAGACTCGACAAAGAGATCCGCGTATATGATTTTTTAGACAAACTTGGAGTAGAGTATCAGAGAGTAGATCACGAGGCAGCCATGACAATGGAGGCCTGCGAGGCAATCGACCGTGTCCTTGGTGATGACACAGCGATCTGCAAAAACCTTTTTCTGTGCAACCGCCAGGAAACAGACTTCTATCTGCTCCTGATGCCGGGTGACAAACCTTTTAAGACCAAGAATCTCTCCGCACAGATCGGTTCTGCCAGATTGTCCTTCGCCAAACCGGAATATATGGAAAAATATCTGGACATCACCCCCGGGTCTGTCAGTGTCCTTGGTCTTATGAACGACCATGAGAAAAAAGTCCAGCTTCTGATCGACGAAGATGTACTCAAAGATCCATATTTCGGATGTCACCCATGTATCAACACATCCAGCCTGAAATTCTCAACAAAGGATTTCACAGACAAGATCATCCCTGCTCTCGATCACCCTCCGATCACGGTGAAGTTTCCTCTTCCGGAAGAACAGGCTTAATTTTTCAAAAACTATTACCTGGAGATCTTATCATGAAAAAACAACTGAATTATTCAAAACTGTTACTGGAAACAGTAATCCTGACTGTTGCCGTGGCGATCATCGCCGCAGCGGTATATTTTTTCCTGGTTCCAAGCCATACTTCTGTCAGCAGCATTTCCGGTCTTGGAATCGTTTTGTCCAACTTTGTTCCGCTTCCGCTTTCTGCGATCACGATGATCCTGAATGTGGTACTGCTGATCATCGGTTTTTTTGCCTGCGGTAAAGAGTTTGGTGTAAAGACTGTTTATACCAGCATCATGCTTCCTCTGTTTCTTGGTCTGTTCGAAAAGATTTTTCCTGATTTCGGTTCCATGACCAACAGTCAGGAGCTGGATGTTCTCTGCTATACCCTGGTCGTCAGCGTAGGACTGAGCATTCTTTTTAACAGAAATGCATCCTCCGGCGGTCTGGACATCGTTGCAAAGATCATGAACAAATATCTGCATATGGAACTTGGCAAGGCCATGTCACTTTCAGGCATGTGCGTTGCACTTTCTGCCGCACTTGTTTATGACAAGAAGACTGTCGTTTTGAGTATCCTTGGAACTTATTTCAACGGAATCGTTCTGGATCATTTTATCTTTGACCATAACATTAAACGACGTGTGTGCATCATCACGAAGAAGGAAGAAGAGCTCCGAAACTTCATTATCCATGAATTACATAGTGGAGCTACTGTTTATGAGGCATACGGTGCTTACAATATGCAGAAACGAAATGAGATCATCACCATCGTAGATAAGACGGAGTATCAGAAGCTGATGAACTTCATCAACAAAGAAGATCCACTTGCATTTATCACGGTATATAATGTGTCTGATATGCGTTATCAGCCAAAAGTATAAAAGTTGAGGCGAGACCAATGGTCTCGCCCCCGTTTTTTACATTGAAATCCATCCAAATGCATTCGCTACGGAACTGATCAGAATGATCGCCGCAAAGATCGGACAGAGATACTGAATCATAAAATTGAAAATATTTTTTCTTCGGAAAGTACTTTCTTCAAGAAGAACTTCTTTCTCGATTCGTTTTACACCAATAACCCTGGATACCAGAAGGCAGGTAGCAATTGCTGCGATCGGCATCATTACGGAGTTGGTCAGGAAATCAAAGAAATCAAGGAACTGCATTCCAATAATCTTTACAAATCCCAGTGGTCCATATCCCAGAGAAGAAAGGCTTCCGAGAATTATCATGATGACTCCGACAAGAACGGTTGATTTCCTGCGGCTCCATTTCAGCTCATCCTGGAAAGTAGAAACTGCACTCTCTGTCAGAGCAATAGAGCTTGTCAGTGCTGCACAGAGTACCAAGACAAAGAACAGGATTCCTACCAGTGTTCCGAATCCCATGCTTGCAAATACTTTCGGAATCGTGATGAACATCAGCGCCGGACCAGCCTGCAGTGTGTCCGGATCGCCGCCAGAGAAAGCAAAAACTGCCGGAATGATCATCAGACCTGCCATCATTGCAATCGCCGTGTCAAAGATTTCTACATTTATTGTAGAGCCTTCGATAGACACGTCTTTCTTCATATAAGAACCGAATGTTACCAGGATACCCATTGCAATTGACAGAGAATAGAACATCTGTCCCATCGCTGCAACAACTGTCATCCAGGAAAAGTTCTTAATGTTCGGTACAAGGAAGTACTTCACGCCTTCCAGTGCGCCTGGTCTTGTCACAGAATAAATTACGATAATGACTGACAAAAAGACCAGGATCGGCATCATAAACTTGGAAACTCGTTCCACACCGTTCTGCACGCCTGCATAAATGATCATCAGGGTAAGCAGGGTAAAAAACAGAAAACAGACTTCTGTGGAAACTCCATCAGATATAAATGTAGAAAAGTAACCGTCTGTAGCAAGTCCCTGACTGTTTCCTTTGATATACTCCACCAGATATTTGATCACCCATCCACCGATCACAGAATAATACGGTACGATCAGAACCGGAATGATCGCATTGATCCATCCACCAAATGACAGCCATTTGGATTTACCAAATTTTGCAAAAGCTCCTACAGGGCTTTTCTTTGTCATACGTCCGAGTGCTGTCTCCGCTACAATCATCGTGTAACCAAACGTCAGTGCCAGGATGATGTAAACCAGTAAAAAAATGCCGCCGCCATACTTCGCTGCAAGGTATGGAAATCTCCATATATTTCCAAGACCTACCGAAGCACCGGCCGCAGACAGTACAAACCCGATCTTGCCCGAGAATGTACTTCTCTCATGCTTATGCTTGTTCATAATTTTCCTCTCCCAATTTTCTTAATCTATACTCTTCTGATGATATCACGCTTTTGCATCATAAGCAAATGATATATCGTAAAAAGGGATGCAGAAGCTATTTTTATGCTTCTGCATCCCGATTTTTGTAAAAATCCGTAAGTTTTCTTTATTTAACTCTCTTTAATTCATATTCTCTGGTTCCAAGTCCGACCTTTTCTGCCTGATCCAGAGTTGCCTTCCATTCGATGTTTGGATTGGAATCTTTGAAATGATCGTGATGACAATGCCATCCAGGTTCTGCCAGATGTTCTCCGAGCTGGCTGTTCTCGATCGGTGTTGCTTTGAGGCAGGCATCTGCACATGCCTGATCCAGAGCGACCGGATCAAAGCTTGCAAACATTCCGATATCCGGAAGGATCGGTGCATCGTTCTCTCCATGACAGTCACAGTTCGGGCTGATATCCTGAACCAGCGCGATATGGAAATGTGGGCGTCCGTGACAGACTGCCTGTGCATATTCTGCCATCTTGCGGTCAAGAAGTTCATTTGCACTGCTGTTCGGATTGTATACAGCATCAAAACTGCAGGCTCCGATACAGCGTCCACAGCCCTTGCATTTATCATAATCGATCACGGCTTTTTTGTTTACATAAGTAATTGCGTCACTTCCGCATTCTTTTGCACAGCGGCGGCAGCCACGACAGACGTCTTCGTTGATTGCCGGTTTTCCACTTGCATGCTGCTGCATTTTTCCCGCGCGGCTTCCACAGCCCATGCCAATATTCTTGAGTGCACCGCCAAATCCAGTTGCCTCATGACCTTTGAAATGGCTCAGACTGATAAAAATATCTGCATCCATGATCGCATGTCCGATAAATGCAGTCTTGCAGTACTCTCCGTTTACAACCGGAACTTCTACTTCATCTGTTCCACGCAGTCCATCTCCGATGATGATCTGACAGCCTGTTGTGATCGTGTTAAAACCATTCAGATTTGCACAATCCAGATGTTCCAGGGCATTCTTTCTGCTTCCCGGATACAGTGTATTACAGTCCGTCAGAAACGGCATACCCCCCTGCTCCTTACACAGATCTGCAACTACTTTTGCATAATTTGGACGAAGAAAAGCCATGTTTCCCAATTCACCAAAATGCATTTTGATCGCTACAAATTTTCCATCCATATCAATGTCCTTGATACCGGCTGCGATACAGAGCTTCTTCAGCTTATCAAGCTGGCTTGTTCCTACCGGACATCGAAAATCTGTAAAATAAACAGTAGATTTCTCCATTTTGAATCCCTCCTGAAAATGATTTGTCTTTACAAAAGAATAGCACTTCAAGTATACTTGAAGTCAAGGAGGTTTTTACATGAAAACATATAGCATTCGTGAAATATCTGAACTTTTTTCACTTCCGGCTTCTACACTGCGTTATTACGAAAGTGAAGGCTTACTCCCCAATGTAGAAAAGTCTTCTTCCGGTCAGCGGATCTACACAGAAGAGCATATTGAACGTCTCAACTGCATCAACTGTTTTAAACGTACCGGTATGACAATTCCACAGCTTCGGAAATTTTTTGAATATGAGACGGACGAAGCTCAGCACATTGATGCCATCATCCGTCTTCTGGAAGACCAGGAAAAACAGGTAGATGAGAAACTCAGGCAGCTTCAGAAAGACTCTGCACATGTTCATCACAAAGTAAAACATTATAAAGCGATCAAACATGCACTGGAAAACGATCTGCCGCTGCCTGTGTGGGAAGACGAGTGAATTTTTTTACTTTACACCGGCTTACAGGTGCATCCGATACCAAGTCCATCCGGTCCAATGTGACATGAAAGACCGAAAGAGAGTTTGTCGCACATGACTTCCATTCCCGGGAAACTTTCTTTGATCTGGTTTACCCATTCTTCTGTTGCTTCGTCAGTACTGCTTGAGGCTGCCATCAGATATACTTTTCCGGCAGCGTATTCTTCACGGAAATTGGTTTCCAGTTCATGTTTCATCGCATCGATCATGACTTTGCGGGACTTCTTCATACCGCGGCATTTCTGGTAGGTATCGAGGGTTCCTGTGCTGAAGTGCATGACTGGTTTGATGTTCAGGACATCTGCTGCCAGGGCTGTCATGGAGCTGACTCTTCCACCTTTTTTGAGGTATTCCAGAGTGCTGAGGCCAATGTAAATAGTCATTTTTTCTCTGGTCTCTTCGAGGATTTTCTTGATTTCGGCTGCGCTGTAACCTTTTTCTGCCATTTCTACTGCATCAAGGACGGAACGATGCATTGGTGTTGCTACACGACCATTGTCTACGACAAATACTTTGCCGGCAAATGCATCTTCATTTGCCATTGCCTGTGCAGCCATACAGGAGCCGCTTAATGCACTGCTGAGCGGGATATAGACGATTTCTTCATATTCTTTCAGCATTTCTTTCCACATATCCAGTACTTCTACTGGTGACGGCTGAGATGTGGACACATCTACACCCTTTCGAAGCATGTCATAAAATTCATCTCTGGAAAGATCTACGCCTTCACGATATACTTTTTCTCCGATGTAAAACGGCATCGGAAGCACCTTGATTCCAAGTCTT
Organism: Blautia sp. OM07-19; assembly: GCF_003481595.1. Lineage (NCBI taxonomy): Bacteria > Bacillati > Bacillota > Clostridia > Lachnospirales > Lachnospiraceae > Blautia > Blautia sp. OM07-19. The sequence continues at coordinate 880 of NZ_QULA01000061.1, read as the reverse complement.
TCTGCTTCTTCGTTCAAAATTCCACTGTGACTGTCTGTCATGATTCCTGTTTTCTTCATATTATCTTCTTCCTTCATATTCTGTCTTTTAACCTGTATTTCTATAACGTCTTAATGATCGGCATTACGTAATTGATCATCTCTTCCGGAGTTTCTTTTAACCCATCTATAAGCCATCGTCTGGAAACTCCATCCAATATGCAAAGTTTTACGACCCATCCGTATTTCTCGGACATATCCGAATCTTCTGATTCGATCGCTTTACGTTTTTCGTGAATCTTTTCTCCGAGACGTTTTGTAAAAAGATCCATGTTCAGTCCACGAATTGCCCACATCTCTTTGTAATTCAGTGATATCTGATAAAAATAATTAAACAGATATTCCCGCAGTTTTCGTTCATCTGTTGTATCCAGCAGCGGCAGGAATTCTATATTCAGTTTTTCTGCAGTCGCATCTGCGATACTGTCCAGCACTTCCGAAATAGAAGCGAAATTCCTGTAAAAAGAAACCCTCGCAACCTTCGCTTCCTGTACAATATCTGTTACAGTAATGTCCAGATAGGATTTCTGTGTCATAAGACGGAGAAGTGCCTGTTCTATTTCACTTTTTACAGAATGATTTTCTTTCTTGTTCATATCCTGTCCTTCTCTGAGCTTGTCAGCATGGTTATGTTGAATAGTTATATTTCGATTCATATATGTTACATTTTGTTTCACCAAAGAACTGTATTGTATCACCAAAAAATACATCTGTCAAGAAATGAAAAAAGTCAGGAAAATTTCATGTTCGAATTTTCCCTGACCTCTAAAGTTCTGCTTATTTTGTGAATTAAAAACTCTATCCTCACATGACTGAAGTCACGTGCTTCCAGACGCTTTAGG
>NZ_QULA01000060.1:0-7313 GCF_003481595.1 Blautia sp. OM07-19 | reverse complement strand
TTGTAAAAAATTTGCGCGCCTAACTCATCACTAGAAGTAACGAGAATGCGGCGCGCAGTCTTCAAAAATAACCTCGAAGGTACTTCCTATTCCTTCTTCGCTCTCTATCTGGATAATGCCGCTCATCATATCGACGATATTTTTGGTGATTGCCATTCTAAGTCCCGTTCCCTGTACACGGTTTGTGACGGAATTTTCCTGACGGCTGAATGGTTCAAAGATATGCTCCAGATACTCTTTTTTCATTCCAATTCCATTATCTGTGATCACAAAACGATATTTGGCATAGATAAGCATGTCAATTTCTCTGATCTGTTCGGTAAGATCAAACGTCTCAATGTTCATCCTGTTTTCGCCGCTCTCTATCTTGCTCATATCAAGCACATCATTGATAAGGCCCAGAAGGTGGTTGCTGGAAGTCTGGATCTTCTGGATATACTCCCGCATTTTTTGCGGATTATCCAGTTCATGCTCCATCAGGTTCGAAAGCCCCACGATCACATTCATCGGAGTCCGGATGTCATGGCTCATATTCGACAGGAAACTGCTCTTGGCGGCGTTGGCACTCTTCGCGATTTCCAGTGCGTCCTCAATATTTTTACGAATTTCCTGCTCATGTGTATGATCTGCGAACTCAAAGGTCAGAAGGTCTTCTCTGCCACGCACAACATGATAAAGTGTTTTCTGGAACATTTTTGCCTTCGTTTCTCCTACTGGTATGATCCAGGAATCCTTGATCTGCGACTGACCTTCCGGAAGGTTCTTAACCTCTTCGATCGAAAAATCGTCCGATTCCGGCTGTTCCAGATCCTGTACAGCAAGAAGCGGATGCGGAATGTCTTTCCTGATTCCAAAAATCTTTTCGATACTTGGACTTACATACAGAGAATCACGGTTGCGTTTATCCAGTATGATATATACGCTGTCAAGGTTCTGCGTCATAACATCCGCCAGGGTATCACGCCATAACAGCTTGGCATCGGTCTTCTTTTTCTCATCTATGTCCATGAGCATTCCATAGAAGACACCTGCTCTTCCCCACTTTTTGCGTGTCATGCGCCCTGTTGAACGGAACCAGCGGTACTCGCCGCTTTTTGTGCGTATACGAAATTCTGTATCGTAGATGATTTTTCCGCTGGTATCACGAAGAGCTTTTCTATATAATTGCATCATTCTTTCCCAGTTATCCGGATGAACTCTTTCGAAAAAACACGCTCACTATTCGGAAAATCTTCTTCATTCTGGTATCCTACCATCCGTCTCAGTTCATCGCTCCATTCCACACTGACAATCTAAAAATCACGGCTGCAGTACATTTTCCACATGCCGGATTTGATCAGTTTATGCAATGTTTTATCGCTGTACTCTGCAAGAACTACTTCTTTATTATTTTCTTCGTTCACCTTATCACTTTCCATGATTTAACTTTGCCTGTCTCTCAGAAGCTGTTCGATCTTTGATGCAAACAGATCAAATGCGATATTATTTTTTCCACTGTTGATCACGATGTCAGCCTTTGCTCTTGTCGGCTCCACATACAGATAATGCATCGGTTTTACAGTCGTCAGATACTGTTCGATGATTCCGTTCAGATCTCTTCCACGTTCCTCAACATCTCTGGAGATACGGCGCAGGATTCTCTCATCTGCATCAGCTTCCACATATACTTTGATGTCGAGAAGATCACGGATCCTCGGATCTGCAAGAAGCAGGATTCCTTCTACAAGGATGACCGGTCTTGGCTTGATCGTGATCACCTTATCTGAACGATTATGCTGGCTGTAGTCGTAAACTGGACACTCGATTGATTTCCCGGCTTTTAACTGTTTCAGATGCTCCACCAGAAGATCTGTTTCCAGTGAATCCGGATGATCATAGTTTACTTTGACACGTTTCTCGAATGGGATTCCATCCTGTCTGCGGTAATAATTGTCGTGATAAATGACCACAACTTTGTCACCAAAACGTTCTTTGATCCTGTTTGTAAAAGTAGATTTTCCTGATCCGGAACCTCCGGCGATTCCAATAATAATACTTTCTTTGTTCATTTTCTCTTACCTCTCAAGTCCGAATTCTTCTGGCATAAATCTAGGACAGATATTTTCTGATGTACAAATGACGGTTGATGCAAGTCTGGTGCCGATTCCACAGGCTTCGCGTAATGTCTTGCCGTAAGTAAGTCCCATGCAGACACCTGCAAAGAAGGAATCTCCGGCTCCGGTTGTATCCACAACATCTACTTTGAGCGCCGGATAAACGCCCTTATCTCCCTCCTGATCTGCATAAACAGCACCATCTCCGCCCATGGTCACAACCATCTTCGGAATTTTGGCAGAACGGATACGATCTGCAAGGATATCCGTCATCTCTTCCGGTGTCACATTCTCATAGTTCTCTGAAAACAGAATACCCGCTTCCTGCTGGTTACAGACAAAGCATGCAGTTCTTCGGATAAAATCTCTTCGCTCGATTGCAATGCTCATGTTAGATACGATCGCATAAACTTTCTTGTTGTATTTCTCTGCATAGGCGAAGGTTTTTTTGACGATTTCTTTTTCCAAATCGATTTCTATTACGATACTGTCTGCATCCTTAAAGATCTCATCGCCATGTTCATCCAGAATTCTTTCAATCGTTCGATGATCTGGTCTCTTTGAAATGGATGCAACCACATCACCTTCATGATTAAATACTGCCAGCCAGGTTCCCATGCCGTTATTTGCTTTTCGCATATATTTGGTATTCACTTTATGTCTTTTCAGTTTCTGGATAACTTCTTCACCCATCGCATCATCGTCAACTGCTCCAACAAAAGTCGGCTCCAGTTCTACGTTTGCAATATCTTCTACAACGTTACGTCCTACTCCTCCATGAATCTGCACGATTGTTCCGGCGTTTCTTCCCTGCGGAATATAAGGGGATGTGGAATATCCCTTGATATCAATGAAAACATCTCCGATTACTACGATTCCCATTGTATTTCTCCTTTATCTCTCTGTCTCTTATCTTAAAAATATAGCATATTTTCGCATTATATTGAAGTTTTTCTTCATATTATTTTTGTTCATAAAAAAAGCTATCTGCTTCGGATGCAGAGTCTGCACCCGAAATTCAGATAGCTTTTATGATAGTCTGTAATAATTTGTAATTACTCAGATCATAGATTTATTTTTAGATCTCAGCCAGTTTCAGCAGATCCGGGATCTTGGATTCCCAGCCAAGTGCCATGATATGTACACCCTGACAGTATGGCTTGCACTCTTTGATGATACGTGCAGCGATCTCAACACCTGTGATACCTGCTTTTGTCTTTTCTTTGTCTGCTTTCAGTTCTTCGATCATTTCATCCGGAACATGAATGCCGGCAACGTTATTGTTCATGAATCTTACCATTCCAACAGACTTCGGAATGATGATACCAACCTGTACCGGTTTGCCGAACTGTTTTGCTTTTTCCATGAATTTGATGAATTTCTCCGGCTCAAATACAGCCTGTGTCTGGAAGTAATCTGCACCTGCTGCAACTTTTCTTTCCATCTTGGCAAGCTGTGCGTCAACGGAATCGCTACACGGAGATACAACTGCACCCTTGGAGAACTTCGGCGGCTCACCAACCAGTTCATTTCCACCAAGGTCTACACCAGACTCCAGGAGCTTCACTGTGTGAAGAAGAGATACAGAGTCAAGGTCGAATACCGGTTTTGCCTGCGGATGATCGCCCATCTTTGTATGGTCGCCTGTCAGGCAGAGAATGTTCTCAATACCGAACATTGCAGCACTTAAGAGATCAGACTCCAGAGCGATACGGTTTCTGTCACGACATGCAAGCTGGAAGATCGGGTCCATTCCTGCATCCTTAAGTACTTTACACATTGCAAGAGAGCCAAGACGCATAACAGAAGACTGGTTATCTGTTACGTTAACTGCATGAACACCTTTGAGATATGTTTTGGCTTCCTCTACCAGTTCATCTACATGGATTCCTTTCGGCGGTCCTACTTCTGCTGAAACTACAAATTCACCACGGTCGAATAATTCTTTCATTTTCATTGTACATTGCTCCAATCATTATAAATTATAATTTATCAGGCTTCTGATTATTTTACTTCATCATCTGTCGCAAAATTATGAATCTGTGTCGGGCATTTCAGTGCGTCAAGGCGTCCGATCTCTTTCAGGCGTCTGTAGATGCGTTCCCATCCACATTCCATCTCACTGTCTACTTCGCATTTTCCGTTCTTGGAACCGCCGCACTGGCCGTTGACAAGACTCTTGGAACATGCTGTGATCGGGCAGATTCCACCTGTCAGATTCAGGTAGCATTCACCACACTGGTCACATTTGTACTCTAATGGTGTCACACCCTGGAAACCAGGTACCGGGTATGTATCACAGGCTGCACAGACCATCTTGTCATCCAGATATTCCGCAACGGTCTGCACACCAACACCGCAGGAGAATACCAGAACCAGATCTGCTTCCTGGATCTTGCTCATATGTTTCTTAAGACGTAATTCCATATTTTCCGGATTACAGATATAATCAGTTGTCATGATCCCTGTTACATTTCCTTCAGCGGCAAGTTCCTTCTGAAGTTCAACAGCTTCTTTTTCCGGAAAACGAACTTCTTTACATCCGTGGCAGTTAATGATAAAAACCTTTTTTCCGGCTGCCAGTGATGTGATCGTTTCTTTTGCTTTTAACTGGGTAATCAACATATCACTTCATCCCCCTTACTGCATTTTTTCCGGCTTTGATACTGTTAATGATCGGAATCTTGGAAGAACAGATGTACTGACAGCATCTACATTCAACACAATCCATAACGCTCATGTCTTTCATGCCCTGCCAGTTCTCTTCTTTGGCATATTTTACGAAATACAGAGGAGAAAGCTCCATCGGACATACGTCTACGCAGCGTCCACATTTGATACATGGCTGCTCTTTTGTCTCATCTGTATCAATAGCGATGATACCGTTGGATCCCTTCATCATTGGTACATCCAGTGTATTCAGAGGGAATCCCATCATTGGTCCGCCCATCTTGACCAGTACGTCATCATCTGTAAATCCACCACAATAATCGATCAGATCTCTTACGCTTGTACCGATCTTGATAATAAAGTTGCCAGGATTCTTGATCTTCTCGCCTGTGATTGTTGTAACACGCTCGATCAGCGGCATACCTTTCTGGATCGCATCAGAGATTGCCTTTACGGTACTGATATTATCTACGATAACGCCAACATCTGCCGGGAGACCGCCGCTCGGAACCTTTCTGCCCATAACGCGCTTGATGAGAGTTTTTTCAGCACCCTGTGGGTATTTGGTTCTTGCAACAAAAACTTCCATGTTTCCGATGTCGGCAACTTTTTCCTGCATTAATTCGATGGCATCCTGCTTGTTATCCTCGATGACAATGATACCCTTCCCGGCACCTGTTGTCTTGAGGATTGCTTTCAGACCAAAAATAATGTCATCTGCAAACTCAAGGAGAACCTTGTGGTCTGCTGTTAAATATGGCTCACATTCGCATCCATTGAGGAGAATGGTATCAACTGGTTTGGCTGGTTTCAGTTTGACACAGGTCGGAAAACCTGCTCCACCCATACCAACGATTCCTGCTTCTTTTACAATCTCAATGATCTCATCTGGTGTAAGTTCATCTAAAGGTTTATGAGGCTGTACGGATTCGTGCAGAGTATTCTTTCCGTCTGATTCGATGACAACTGCCATCACTTCACTGCCTCTTGTACCATGCATACGAGGTTCAACAGCTACTACAGTTCCGCTTACGCTGGAATGTACCGGCGCACTGATAAATCCGGCTGCTTCAGCGATCTTCTGGCCGACTTTCACTGTGTCACCTACCTGAACGATCGGGTTAGCCGGAGCTCCCAGATGCTGTGACATGGAGATCACAACGGTCTTCGGATCCGGGAATCTCTTCAGATCGATATGCTCACTGAATTCCTTGTGTTCTGATGGATGAACACCGCCATAGTATCCGTTCAGTCTGTTATCTCTGATAGATTTGACATAATCATTGATAACCTTGAAATTAACTTTGGAGAAATCACGAACCTGCACCGGCTGATTGAGGAATTCTTCCAGACGGCCCTGTTTTGCCAGTCTCTGGTAGATCTTTTCCCATGCACAGTCCTTGTTCGGATCCACTTCGCATTTTCCGTTCTTTGCTCCGCCGCACTGTCCATTTACAAGACTCTTAGAACAGTCGACGATAGGACAGACGCCTCCGGTAACGTTCAGATAACACTGTGCACATGCATCACAGCTCTTCTTCGTAAGTGCCATGCCATGATGGCCTCTGTAGTTAAGGGTATTGCTTGCGGCAATAACCGGCTTGCCAGCCAGATCCGCAACAGTCTGAATACCAAGACCACAGGAAATTACTACTACATTCTCTGTACCTTCTGGAATCAGATCCTGTAATTTTCTTTCTGTGTGCATCTTATTGCATAAGAAATCAAATTTTGCACTGCCTGTGACGGTTTTTCCCTGCTCCGCAGCAAATTCCAGGAACTCTCCGCAATCTGGTTCGTCAACGGTTTCAAATTCTTTGAAACACTTGTTGCAGGCAATCACAAACAGGTTGTCCCTGCCGTTCAGCACTGATGTAAGTTCATCACTGCTTTTCAGCTTGTACTTAGTATAGTTTTCCAATTGCTCACCTTCCTTATGAAATATTTGAACCTGCATACTTATCTTTTTTATCCTTTCTTTCCCCCTCTGCACTGTTAAGAAAAAAACAATAAAATTTCGATAATTTGGTTCTATAATTACTGTCTATATAAATGTAGCACAAATCATTTATTTTATCCAGCTATTATTGTATATTTTTATCAAAAAGAATGGCTTTTTTTATGAAACAAGGCTTTTTCACTAGAAATTTATCTGTTATTTTTTTATCATTATTGTTATTTTTTTATCATAAGTGATAACTTAGACTTTTTCTATTCATAACCTTATGCTATCAGTAGAACAATTGGGTAGTTTGTAGCTCTTCTGCTGTTTACGGCAGCTTACCTTTTTTTATAGAGAACCAGTTCGGGAGCAGTTCCTTCATGTATGAGCGCGCCTGTTCTTCTGTGAAATTTTCGCTTACCATATTTCTGACACAGACATCGATCAGTTCGTCCATATCGCTGTAGGTATAGGTACCGTCAGCGTAACACCATTTGCAGTAATCTTCATTCAGGCTGCCATCGCTGTCACGGCCTATGATCGAATCATCGTGAATTAAAAACTCTATCCTCACATGACTGAAGTCACGTGCTTCCAGACGCTTTAGG
>NZ_QULA01000006.1:157533-157814 GCF_003481595.1 Blautia sp. OM07-19 | reverse complement strand
AAGATATCCGGGAAAAAGAAACAGAAACTGCATCTGTGGAGAAAACGGGATATCCAGAAGCGCTGTGAACATCAGGTACATAGAAATGGAATACGGGTATCGAGGATCTGTGCGTGGAACACCAGCAGGCTTGCATATGATGGAACAGGAACCGTTGCCCGTGATCCGAAAAATCACAGCCTGTGTGTATTTCAGACAGGAAAACGATATAATTGCGATCTGTCAGCATCGTACAATATAGGAGCAAGATATTTTATCAGAGAACTTTTAAAACCCCTTCC